>CBDFAU010000017.1:0-41045 GCA_965245755.1 Streptococcus mitis
CTTTAACAGGTGTTACATTAACTGGGACTTCTACTGTAATCACTTTTCCATTTGGCAATTCAACCGTGACCTTAACTGGATCTTTCTTACCTGGAGTTGTTAAGTCTGGAATGTTTGCAACATTCGTTACTTTTCCACCTTCTGGAATCTTGATACCTTTTGTGTAATCCTCTGGAGTTAACGGTGTTGTTGTGACTGGTGTTTCAATTTCCTTAACTGGAGTAACAGTTACTGGAACATCTACAGTAATTGTCTTACCATTTGGCAATTCCACAGTAACTTTAACTGGATCTTTCTTACCTGGTGTTGTTAAGTCTGGAATGTTTTCGACATTCGTTACCTTGCCACCTTCTGGAATCTTGATACCTTTTGTGTAATCCTCTGGAGTTAACGGTGTGCTTGTTACTGGGGTTTCAATTGAGACTGGAACGACTTCTACTACGTTAACAGGTACAAGTACCTCTTTAGTCGCAACTACTTTACCATCTTTCACATACTCTACCACTACTGTCGCTGGGGTTTGTACACCAGCTGTTGCTGTCGATGGTACTGTTCCAGTTTTAACTTCTGTAACTGTTACAGTAACTCCTGATGGAAGCCCCTTCACGTTATTAGCTGCTTTTTCAGCCTGTTCTTTAATAGCTTTTTCTAGCTCTTGCTTATCACTATCTTTAAGAACTGTTACACCTTCTGGAGTTACTTTTGGCAATACTGTCACTGGAACATTTACTGTCTCTTCACCATTTGCATACTTAACTTTGGTTGGTACTGTGACATCTGTTACTCCAACTTTATCCTTTGTATCTGGTAAATTAGCTTCTGTTGGATCTTGTACTGTTCCACCTTCTCCCGGTTTTACAGCATCTTTTACTTTGGCTACTTCAGGTTTGTCGCCTTCAACAACGTATACTTGATCAGCATTTGAGCCAACGACATTTACAGTAATTTCTGCATCTTTTGTATACTTAACGCCATCTACTGTATAGGTTACTGGGACTTTTACAGTTCCTTTGTTTGTTCCTGCTTCCGATGTAATGGTTGCAAGCACTTCTTCTGTAATCGTTCCAACCTCTACATCTTTTGCACCATCTGGTAATTTAGCTTTGAAATCTGCTGAGTTTGCTACTTCTTCTGCTTTAGATTTAGCTACTTCTTTAACTTTATCTGTAGTTTCACCTTTTGGTACTGTTACTTCACCTTTAGCAACTGGCAATACTGTCACTGGCACTTTCACTTGTTCTGGAGCTTTAATTCCTTCGTAAGTTACAGGGACCGTTACTTCTTTCTTACCTGTTGTTTTTGTTAGGTCTTCTGGAATTGCAGGATTACCTTTTGTTCCATCAGTTCCTGGTGTTACTGCATCTTGAACAGCTTTAGCTTCTACTGTATCACCTTCGAAGACTACCAATGATTTTGGTGTTGAACCAACTACTGTTACAGGAACTTCTACTTCTTTAGAACCGACTACACGGCCTTTATCATCAGTATATTCAATAACTACCTTAGCTGGTTTTTGTTCTCCTGTCGCAGTTGTTTCAGGTTTTTCTTTCACTTCTTTAACAGTTACTGTTACACCTGCAGGGATACTATCTTTTGGTAATGCATCCACTACTTCTTGAGCTTTTGCTTTAACCGTTGTTTCTAAATCTGTACTATCTTTAAGTACTGTTACTCCCGTTGGTTTAACAACTGGTAATACTTTAACAACCGTAGGAACTTCTACAAGTTTATCTTCACCATCTTTCGCAACTACTGTTACTTTCTTATCTCCAGGTGTTGTTGTGTCTACATCACCATCTTTATAGGTGAACTTAGTTCCGTCTGGATATTGATCAGGATTAATGCTTTCAGATGGATCTGGCTGTGTATTTTGAGGATTTTCAAATACATATTGCACTTCAGGATCTACTACCACAACTTTAGCTGGAACTTTAACAATCGTATCTTCACCAACTTTAGCTACAACGACTACATCTTTCTCGCCCGATGTAGTTGTATCTACTGGAGTTTCATAAGTAAATTCCGTTCCATCTGGATATTCACCCGGTGTGATACTTTGTTTAGCTTCTGGTTGTTTATTAGCTTTATCAGCCACAACGTATTGTGGAATACTGTCAACTACACGTACTGTTGCTGGAACTCTTACTAGTTCATTTCCATTTTCATCAGTAACAATAACCTTAACTTCTTTATCTCCAGTTGATGATGTATCTGGTTCTTTTTCGTAAGTGAATTTAGAACCAGCTGGATAATCATCTGGATTGATACTATCTTCTGCTTTTGGAGCTTCTTTTGGATCTACTGGGACAATTTGTGGATATCCTTCAACAACTTTAATCGGTACATTAACAATTTCTTCACGTTTATTATCCCCTGAACCGTATGTCACTGTCACAGGAGCTGTTAATGTGTCATCCCCAACTTTATCAGTTGTATCAGGAAGTTTAGTTTCATCTACTGTTTTCTCATTTCCTTTAGTAGTAACAGCATCTTTTAATTTTTCTAAAGATGGTTTATCTCCTTCTACTACATAAACAGGTTTTGCAGTTGAAACTTGTGGTTTAACTTTAATTGTAAACTCTTGATCTATTTCTTTCTTAGTATCAAACGTTGGATCCTGATCAAATGGATTATCTACAACATCATATCCCATAGATTTCAAAACATCAACACGTGCTTGAACTTTTTCTTCTGGAATTTTATCTCCTGATTTACCAGTAAGATCATCAATATTATATTTCGTATCTAATGGTGTTTCAACACCTTCGTCATCTACTGAAACAAATTTTACTTTTGCTTTTTGATCGTCTTTATCATAGGTAATCTTGATATTTGCTTTTGGATCCGTAATTTTTGGTGGTTTATATCCTTCTTCTGGTTTAGCAGGATTTACCGGTTCTAATGGTGTTCCATTTCCATCTTTTGGAGTATATCCATCTTTATGAGGAATAATTTGTGTAACTTCACCAGTCTTGGTTGGATCATTTGGATCGTTAGGGAATGGAATCGGATCTCCATCCTTACCAGTGGTTGGATCAACAGGAATCCAGCTTCCAATCTTCGTATAAGTAACTTTATCCGTTTCATCAGGGATTACTTTTGTATCTTTTGCAGGGGTTGTTGCTTCTTTAGCTGGAATTTCTTTTTTATCAGCAATATATCCTGGTAGAACATCTACTCCAACTTTATCCCATGTTTTATTTGGACTTTCCCAATCAGTATAGCTTACTTCTTTTGTGACAAGATTAACGGTTGCTTTTCTTGTGAATGGCACCGTTTGAACAGTATCATCCTTAGCTTTTTCTTCAGCTGCTGTATCTGAATCTTTCTTCACATATGAAATCACACGTTTAGCTGTTGTATTCAAGTCAGATTCAGCTAATCCCTCAGGCCATTTAAGTTCTGGTGTATCCCCATTTGGATCTACTGGACTATCTTTTTCATGTGGTGTTGATGAAGGTACTTCAATGATTCTAGGTTTAACCACAATTTTAAATGTTTGAGAAGGTGCTGATGAACCATCTGTTGGGTTAATATCTTCCTTGTCATCAAAAAGTGGGTGATGATTATCCTGAGTATTATAGTCATCACTTTCTACTTCATAACCTTGGTTCTTAAGTTCTTTGATTTTGTTGTCAATATCTGTATTTGCTGGTAATTCTGAACCAGATTTACCAGTTAAATCAAAACTAGAAACCACTTCATTTGCGGCTCCATCTACTTTCTTCTCAATCACTACTTTAGATGTTTGAGTAGAAGGTGTATATGTAATTGGTGATTCCCCAAATTTATCCGTTGGTGTAAATCCATCTGGAACTTTATAGCCTTGAGTTGGATCATTTGGATTTTTCGGTGTCAATTCTTGTCCATTATATACTGGAGTATAACCTGGAACATATGGAATTGTTATTGTGTTAAAATCACCTGGAACTGTTGGATCATTCGGGTTATTTGGATAAGAAATCTTATCTGGCGCTCCTTGTGGTTTCTTACCTGCTGGATAGTTTGGTACAAATGAACCAATTTCTTTATAAAGAACTTTCTTCACTTCAGAAGTTGCTGTTCCATTTTGTGCTGGCTTAGGAGCATCTTTTTCTGGAACAAGTTTATCCGCATTATCCACTAATAAATAATTATTAATAACTGGAGATTCAACTGAGTTATACTTACCATTAGTACCATCTGCTTTAGCATCAGTTAGTTTATCCGCTTCATTGTAAACTTCCCAATCAGAGTAAGTTACTTCTTTTGTTTCAGGATTAACTGTTGCTGTACGTTTGTAAGTTACTTTTTGCACCTTTTCAGCATATAAAGGAGTAGCATTATCTTTGTTTGCATCTTCTTCTTTTAGATACTTAATTGTACGTGTAACCTCTTTAACTAAGTCCTCACGAGTAACTCCTGCTGGATATTTACCAAGATTTTCATCTCCTTCTTTTACAGGTGTATCTGCTGTTTTTGGAGATACTGGAGCTGTTGTGCTTGGATTTGTTGGATCAGTTGTTACTGTAGGATCTACTGTAATTAAGTCTAAGACATGAACAGTGACATTTGCTTCTGTTGATTTCTTACCTTCACTATCAGTTGATTGAACTTTTACAGTGTAATCTCCAACTTTAGTTGTATCTAGATTACCTGCATCACTTACTGCAATTGTTGGTTTAGTAGAATCAACCCCATCACGATCATCTTCTAAGTCAGTTGCAGATGGTTTCGCTTTTTCTAGAACTTTATCATTATTCCATTTGTCAGCTTCTTTTGTTTTATAAACATATAAATCTTTTTTCTCAACTGCTACTGTTGGAGCTTCGTTTAGAACATTAGCATAAGCTGGATCTGATTCGTTACCTGCTTTGTCAAGCACAGTAACTTTGATACGTTTGTCAGGATTTGTTGTCTCATTCGCTTCTGTCAAATCTGTTCCTTTTGGAACTGGTACAACTAATTTACCATCGCGTACTTCAACTTTTGTTTCACCAATATACCAACCATCTTCTTTTTTATTTAAAGTAATTGGAGTTTTACTATTTGGTAACGTAACTTTCATTGAAGTTACTCCACCAATAGCTTCTTTAATATTGTCTACCTCAGTATCAGCATCACGGTCCGTTCCATTGTTTCTATCATTGTCAGCGATATCTTGTTTTTCTCTAGGTACATCTGTTAAATTAGTATCTTTTTCTGTTGGGACAGAAATTAATAATTCTGTTGGTTGATTTTTATCAGTTTTTTCTCCATTAATGCTATCAGTATGAACTGGTTCCACAGTAGGAGTTACTGGTTTAATCGTATCGATGTAAATTGTTTTGTTGTAGTAGTAATCTGGATTGTCTGTATTTCCTAGAGCATTGAATGTATTTCTATATGGACTATTTGGATTTACAACACCTGTATTTTCTAATACTCTGTTGCCTTGTAAATCTGTAAATCCTTCTTTAATTTCTGCAGTTACCTTAAAAGTAGCTGTCCCTTTGAAATTTTTTGCCGTTGTGAAATCAATACCGAATGTTCTTGTCCCATTCTTTGCTGGTTCTGAATCCCCTGCATTGAATTTCAATCTAAGCGTTCTTGTAGCTTCATCATACGATACGACTTGGAAAGGACCAGGCCAATTCCATTCATTTGCTTTTTTTAGAGAATCTTTTAATTCGACACCTTCAGGAATTTTAATTGTGTATTCATAAGCACCGTACGTTGGTAACCCACCAACGTTTTTCACAGTAACTCTTAATTGACCGGATTCTTTGTCTTTATAGAGAGTGTCTTCTCCATAAGAGGATGTAGCATTATTACGAACAACATCTGTTGTCATTTCTAATGCAGCACCAACAGCTAAGTTGACCCCACCTACAAAATATCCATCTTCAATTTCTGATTTACCATTTACTGGATAGGTCTTTTTAAATGCTGGTCCATCCTCTAGTGCCTTAATTGTTATTTTAATTTTTTTAGTCGTATTTGGAGTATTAATAATCGTTCTCCAGAATCCGAAACCATTACCATTCCCTCCATCACCATACGGAGTTGAAACGTGTGTTGTTTCACTATTATTATTCGCATCTTTCAGTGTTGTTAAAACTTCACCTGTGTCTGCATCTGTAACGGTAATTTCTACTTTTTCACCAGTACCAGCAGTACCCATATTCCCATAGGCACCACCTGTTAGAACACTTAGGTATAATCTAGAGTTCGGATTAACATTAAATTCTTTCGAAATTTGTGTACCTTTCTTATTTAATTGAATATAATAATCTTTCCCTACAGCTGAATGTGCTGCATTATTTAAAGGAACACCAGGTACACTTGAGTAGTTAACACCATTTGCATAGTTTTGATTAGCTTTATTTGGAGCTAAAGGATTTCCTGGAACGGGAGTATCGTTATATTGTCTCTCAATACTTCCATTATTATCGTAAACTTTAGATGGCTTAGGATCAAATCCAGCAGGTCTATCCGCTGCAACTTCTGTTGGAGCTTCTGGTTTAATCGCTGTTACATAATTATTTGTCCCTTCTATTTTCCATCCATCAATTTCATTTTCAATTCTCTTTTCTTTCCAATTATAAGTAATTTTACCAAGTTTTACTGGAGCTGGATTTGGAGAACTAGTACTATTTCTTGAATATTGATTTTCAACAGTAGCAGATTTTGTTTCAACATCTGGAGTATTAAAATCAATATCTCCAAATTGATTTTTCAAACTTGAAATAACGTTATCTACTGGGTTAGCTCCTACCCCTCTTTTATTATTACTAGTAGGACCTTCTGCTGCTTGTTCTCCTACACCAGTAGGAGTCGCTCTAAACCCACTTTCCCCTTTACCAGGAATTGCTTTTCCGTTTCGTGGATCTTGGTTTTTATTTGTTTTTTCTACTTTAGCTTCTGTTTCTGATTTATCTTCTACAGTAGGAGACACTTTTGGCATACTCTCAATTACAAAAGCCTTTTCTCCTAATCTTGCAACAGTTTTATCTACCTCTACCTGAGTTGCTTTATCATTTGCTGATAAAGCTTGAGCTTCTAATAGTGTTGCCTTTGCATCCTCAATAGTTTTTGATGTTTTATTACTAATTTCAACTTTATCGATAGCTGATTGAATACGTGAAATCGCTTCTGATAACTTACTGAAGTCTACCTTTGCAATATTTTCTGGCGCTAGCTTATCTTCATTAACTAAAGCTTCAGCTGAAGTTACTACTGGTTTAGAAACTGGATCTTTAGAAGGAATTTCTTTTCCCTTAGCATCAGAGCTCGCAACATTCTCTTCGTGATTTAAGCTTTCTTGAGATGGCGATGACTGTGGATTAGACAAATTTGAGCTCGTTCTTGCATCGTTTCCTTGAATAGTATCAGCTTTTGCAGTGGCTCCACCTCCAAACATCATAAGCGCAGCAATTGCTACCGATGCTGCACCGAAACTATACTTTCGGATTGAAAATCGTTGAACTTTTTGTCCATGATATTTTTTTGTTCGTGAGTACATTACTACTCCTTTGCTTATATTTTATTTACATCAAGAAAAGTCAGTAAGACCCTCAAATTGATACCAAGAAAAGTCCCGACTTCACCTATTGTATAATAAACATAATAACCCTATCTGCTCATTATGTCAAGTGATTCGATATTTTAATTAATGTAAATATATAAAAAAGTAAAGATAATTAATAGATTCAGAAATATGATTAACAACTCTATAACAACTTTCAAAAAAAGATTAAAAATTACTTCATAATTTACATAGAAAAAGGAGCGGATATGATATCCTACTCCTTATTCTTATCAGAAAATCTAATTAGAATTAGTCTTCTTTTTTCTTTCGAGCAACAAGTCCAAATCCACACAATACTCCAAGAAGTCCAAGTGCTGCTAGGCGAGCATTGTCTTCTGTACCAGTGTTTGGAAGTTCAGCTTGTCCTTTAGCTTCTGATGAAGCTGCTTGAGCTTGTGGTGCTTCACCATTTACTGGTGCCGATGGCATCGTTGGAGTTTCTGGACCCGCTGGGTTAGCCAGATTAGCCGGATTAGGCGGTGTTGCTGGGTTAGCTGGTGTTGTTGGCTGACTTGGGTCTGTAGGAACTACTGGAGTTTCTGGTTGACTTGGGTCTGTCGGTTTCACCGGACTTGTTGGATTTGTTGAAGGTCTTGCTGGAGAAGCTGGTTGAGATGGAGTGAGTGAGCCTCCATTTGTAGTACCTTCTTTGACTTCTTTATAAACGTAAGTTACTTCTGTTGTTCCTTCTGTTACTTTACCATTTTCATCGCCTTTAGTTGAAGTTGGTACTAATACGTATAGTTTTCCATCTTTAGTAGTGATTGTAGCTGGTTTGTTGTCACTTGTGTCATATGCTGAGCTTACTGATCCGTCTGTAGTATCTTTAACGTCTTCTGCGATTGTGTTACCCGCTTCGTCTACATAATGAACGACGACGTTTCCTTTTACTTCTTTGTACACATATGTTACTTCTGTTGTTTTACCTGCTTCAACACTTCCGTTTTCGTTACCTTTAGTTGATGCTGGTACTAATTCGTATACTCTTCCTTCTGCAGTTGTAATACGAGTTGGTTTCATATCGTTATCAGTAGTGTTGTACGCAACACCGGGTTTACCGTCTTTAGTATCAACAGCGTCAGTTTGGATTGTGTTTCCAGCTTCGTCTACATAATGAACTACTACTTGTCCTGCTTTTTCGTAAACGTAAGTTACTTCAGTTTTACCTTCTACTACGTCTCCTGTTTCAGGTTTAGAATCGTCTTTAACAGCTTTTTCTGTTAAGTAATATTTAACACCATCTTTTTCGATTGTTGCTGGTTTATTGTCAGTTGTATCGTATTTAGCGTTTAGAGAAGCACCTTTAGTATCTTCTTTATCTTCAGCAATGACGTTACCTTCTGTGTCAACGTAGTGAACTACTACATCTCCAGTTACTTCTTTATAAACGTAAGTAACTTCTGTTGTTCCTTCTGTTACTTTACCAGACTCTTCACCCTTAGTTGAAGTCGGTACAAGTACATATACTTTACCATCTTTTGTAGTGATTGTAGCTGGTTTGTTGTCACTTGTATCATATGCTGAGCTTACAGATCCGTCAGTCGTATCTTTAACATCTTCAGCGATTGTGTTACCCGCTTCATCAGTGTAGTGAACTACTACGTTTCCTTTAACTTCTTTGTACACATATGTTACTTCTGTAGTTTTACCTGCTTCAACATCTCCAGTTTCGTTACCTTTAGTTGATGCTGGTACTAATTCGTATACTTTTCCTTCTGGAGTAGTGATACGAGTTGGTTTCATGTCCTTATCAGAAGTATCGTATTTAGCTCCTGGTTGACCATCTTTTGTATCAACAGCATCTGCTTGAAGAGTGTTTCCAGCTTCGTCTACGTAATGAACAAGAACGTTTCCTGCTTTTTCGTATACATAAGTGATTTCTGTAGTTCCTTCTACAACAGCACCGTTTTCTGGCTTAGAACCGTCTTTCAATTCTTTAGCTGTCAAGTAGTAAACTTGTCCAGCTTTTTCAAGTTTAGCTGGTTTGTTGTCAGTTGTGTCATATTTCTCACTTAGTGATCCATTTTCTACATCTTTCGTATCTTCAGCAAGTGTGTTTCCTTCTGTATCAACGTAGTGAACGACGACATTACCAGTGATTTCTTTGTAGACGTAAGTTACTTCTGTAGTTTCTCCAGCTTTAACTTTACCTGTTTCATCACCTTTAGTTGATTGAGGGATTAATTCGTATACTTTACCTTCTGGAGTAGTGATACGATTTGGTTTCATTCCGTTATCAGCAGTGTTGTAGTCTGAGTTTGGTTTACCGTCTTTTGTATCAACAGCATCTGCTTGAATAGTGTTACCTTTTTCGTCAGTGTAATGAACGACTACTTGTCCAGCTTTTTCGTAAACGTATGTTACTTCTGTTTTACCTTCTACTACATCTCCGTTTTCTGGTTTAGAGTCATCTTTAAGAGCTTTTTCTGTTAAGTAGTAAACAGTTCCGTCTTTTTCGATTTTCTCTGGTTTGTTGTCAGTTGTATCGTATTTAGCGTTTAGAGAAGCACCTTTCGTATCTTCTTTATCTTCAGCAATGACGTTACCTTCTGTGTCAACGTAGTGAACGATTACATCACCAGTTACTTCTTTATAAACGTAGGTTACTTCTGTAGTTCCTTCAGTAACCTTACCAGTTTCAGCACCTTTAGTTGATGCTGGGACCAATTCGTAGACTTTGCCTTCTGGAGTCGTAATACGTTCTGGTTTCATTCCGTTATCAGAAGTATCATATGGTGTGCTAATTGATCCATCTGTTGTATCTTTAGCATCTTCAGCAATTTTATTTCCTGCCTCATCTGTATAGTGAACTACTACATTACCTTTTACTTCTTTATAAACGTATGTTACTTCTTTAGTTTGACCTGATTCTACAGTACCTGTTTCATCACCTTTAGTTGATGCTGGGACTAGTTCGTATACTTTTCCTTCTGCAGTTGTGATACGAGTTGGTTTCATTCCGTTATCTGCAGTGTTGTATTCAGAACCTGGTTTTCCATTGTCAGTATCTTTAGCACCTGAAGCAATATCTTTACCGTCTGCAGTTCCTACTAATGGAGTTCCGTCTTCTGTTTGGTAATTAACGATTACTGATCCAGCTTTTTCATAAACGTAAGTTACATCAGTTTTACCTTCAACTACGTTTCCAGTTTCTGGTTTAGAATCATCTTTAAGACCAGCTTTTGTAATGTAGTATACAGTTCCGTCTTCTGCAGTGATTTTTTCTGGTTTGTTATCAACAGCAGTATCATATTTTTCGCTTAGAGATGCACCTTTAAGGTCGTCTTTATCAGCTGCGATTTTGTTACCTTCTGTGTCAACATAGTGAACTACTACATCACCAGTTACTTCTTTATAAACGTAGGTTACTTCTTTAGTTTCTCCAGCAACAACTTTACCAGTTTCTTCACCTTTAGTTGCTGTTGGTACTAATTCGTATACTTTGCCTTCTGCAGTTGTGATACGAGCTGGTTTCATTCCGTTGTCAGAAGTATCATAATCTGATCCTGGTTTTCCATCTACAGTGTCTTTAGCACCTGAAGCTACATTTGCACCAGCTGGGTCAACACCTACTAATGGAGTTCCATCTTCTGTTTGATAGTTAACGACTACTTGTCCAGCTTTTTCATAAACATAAGTTACTGTAGTTGTACCTTCAACAACATCTCCAGTAGCTGGTTTAGAATCATCTTTCAATTCTTTAGCTGTTAGGTAGTATTTAACACCGTCTTTGGTGATTTCAGCTTTTTTGTGGTCTGCTGTGTCGTATTTAACGTTTAGAGAAGCATCTGTTTCGTCTTTTTCGTCTTCTGCGATTACGTTACCTTCAGTATCTTCATACTTAACGACAACATTACCTTTTACTTCTTTATAAACGTAGGTTACTTCTTTCGTTTCACCTGCAACAACTTTACCAGTTTCATCACCTTTAGTTGCTGTTGGTACTAATTCGTATACTTTACCTTCTGCAGTTGTAATACGGTTTGGTTTCATTCCGTTGTCTGCAGTGTTGTAGTCAGTTCCTGCTTTAGCGTCTGTAGTGTCTTTAGCACCCGAAGCAATATCTGTACCGTCTGCAGTTCCTACTAATGGAGTTCCGTCTTCTGTTTGGTAGTTAACGATTACTGATCCAGCTTTTTCATAAACGTAAGTTACTGTTGTTGTTCCTTCAACAACATCACCAGTTGCTGGTTTAGAACCATCTTTCAGTTCTTTAGCTGTTAAGTAATATTTAACACCATCTTTCTCGATAGATTCTTTTTTGTGGTCAGCTGTATCGTATTTAACATTTAGAGAAGCATCTGTTTCATCTTTTTCGTCATCAGCAAGTGTGTTACCTTCAGTATCTTCATACTTAACGACAACATTACCTTTAACTTCTTTATAAACGTAGGTTACTTCTTTAGTTGTTCCTGATTCAACCTCACCTTCTTCTTCACCTTCAGTTAAGTCTGGAACTAATTCGTATACTTTGCCTTCTGCAGTTTTAATACGAGTTGGTTTCATTCCGTTGTCTGCAGTGTTATAAGCTGTACCTGGTTTACCGTTATCAGTATCTTTTGCACCTGATTCTACAGTTTTACCAGCCCCATCTTCGTCTACTACTGTTCCGGCAAGTGGAGTTCCATCTTCAGTTTTGTAGTTAACGATTACTGATCCAGCTTTTTCATAGATGTACGTTACTTTTGTAACACCTTCTACTACTGTTCCTGTTTCAGCTGGTGATGTAGTTTCTGTATCATTTACGGATGTCATAGTGTTTGCTTCGTTTAGGTAGTAAACATTTCCTTGTGCATCTGTAAGTTTTTGAGGTTTTTCAGTTTCATTTTCTTTAGTGTTGTAAGGTACGTTTTTAGAAGCTGTAGTACTACTTACAATTACATCATTTCCATCAGCATCAACATAGTATTTCTCAGTTACTACTTCAGCTACTGTTTCAGGAGTATCAGTGTAAGGAGCTTTTAATTCTGTTCCGTCTTCTGTTTGGTAGTTAACGACTACAGAACCTTTTTTCTCGATTTCACGAGTTTTTTCTTCTGCATAAGTGTAAGTGATTGTTGTAGTACCACTTGCTAAACGGTATGCACGAAGAGGAGTGATTTCGTCACGATAAGAGTACTCTTCAACTTCCGGCGAAGGATCAGAAAATTTAAGAAGAAAATCATTACTATCTTCTATAGTACTTGTTTCTTGATCAGTAACGCTTGCTATATCAGCTGTTATATCACTTGTAGGTCTTCCTTTATCATCAACTTGATCTCCCTTATCAGCACTAATCTCCAGAGGACCACCAGTTTTTGCCGCTATTCCTAAAGTAATATATCGTTTGAAATTAAGAAGGTTATCTTCAAATCCTTTTTCTTGAAGATATGCAAGATAGCTTTTTACAAGAGTTTTGTTTGCTTCTCCTGTTAAAGTATCTGGAGCCGCTTTAAAGTTTTGTACCATTGCATATGTTCTATTTAAAGTAGCCCCAGTTCCATCTTTATCATCTGCTACATTATCACTAGATGACAATTGTATCTGTGCTGTTAAAGAGAAACTCTCAGTTTTAGCTGTTACATAGGTATTTTTCTCAAGAACGAAAACGTAGTCTCCTTCTTTGATGCCACCATCCGCAGTTACGTTAGCTGAAGTGAAGTTTTTCGCTGTTGCTTCTCCAGCTTTGAAAGCTTCTATCATCTTAGCATCAGAAGTGATTGCACCTGAATCAGCTTGTACATATTTACCATATGTTCCTTTTCCAGTTTGTTCAACAATCCAAGCTTTTCCACCGGGTTTTACAGTATCATAAGTGATTTTACCTTCTGCGTTACTTAACCCTTCTGGAGTCAATTTCGCAGTTACATCACCTAGAGTTGTGTCAGAGTACACTCCTCCACCGTTTCCAGTAGTTTCAACCTTAGGTTCTCCGATTAGGTGGTAAGTCTTCCCATCTTTTTCGATAGTTTCTTTCTTACCATTTTCTTTAGCATCGTTTAGGTCGCTAGCTTCTGCATCACCACCTGTAGTTCCTTTGAAAACTTCTCCTGATTTACCGTATACATCGTAATCTGTAGAGATTGTCTTGTTATCACCAGAGTCTTGGTTTTTGTTTTCTTCTAGTACAGTATTACCGTCAGCAGTTACATATTTGTAATCTACTTTTCCAGTTTTTGTAATTTCTTTTGTTCCTGTATCAGTTGGATCAGTTGAAAATTGCATACCTGCATCTGGGTTCTGAATATTAGCTGTATCTACAATCACTGACCCCTTATCATTTGAGATCGTTGTTGTGTTGTCACTGTTCTCTGTCATTGCCGCTTCAACTGTCTGCGTTCCAGCAGCCATTGCAAGGGCTGCACCAACAATCAGAGCAACTGTACCGATTTTGACTGAGTCTGAACGACCGTCTTTAAACTTACGAATGGAAAATTTTTCTTTTTTATTTATAAACATCTTCATCATCCTTTTTTTATTGTATAATTTTTATTTTTAAGCTGTTATTATGCTAATACTTGCTTGAAAACTTCAAAATTAGACACTTGATTTTAACACTTTAAAACCTCTTATACAAGGAATTTGAATACTTTTTGATCATTCAAACTATAGTTTTTTGCTATATTTATATATAAAAAATCCATATAGCGTATGGATTTACATATTTTAAAATATACATTTATGCTACCAGCCAAGTGAAACCCTTTCGAACTGACAACCTAAGCGTCGCAATTCTTTTTGACGGTCCTCATAGTAGGGGAGGGAAATGCCTGTAATGGTCACATGAGGCAGATCTTTTAAGTGGAGGCTGACCGACGAAGTGAAGTGATAGACATGAACTAACTCATATTCTTGAAAGAGTTGGGCTAGGACATCTTCAAAGATGAGCTCCGTCTCCAAGTAGGTCACATCAGGGATAGTGAAGGTTTCCTTGGGATGGGGGAGATAGAGGTCAATGTCCAAGGCCTTGGCATAGGTACTGATAAAGCGGATGGAGATCTGGTCGTCCTCTTCGGAGAACTTTTGCCCCAGCAGGACCTTGACCGTCTTACCATTTGAGACGGGTGCTTGAGACAGGTCAAAAAAATGCTCCAGATAGACTAGTTTCTCTCTAGCTACGACATGGTAGTTACTGCGATAGAGGGTATAGTGCTTTTCCGTCCGCTCAATCAAGTCATCTCTGGTTAAGCCCAGAGAACCCACCTGACTGGGTTGAAGAGGGAGGGCATACATTCCCAAAGGGTAAATATCCGCATAGCCATCATCGAAACTCATGAGGTGCTGGTAAGTAGAGCTAGCAACCAAGTCTAGAATCAATCTATTGTCAAAACTAGCATAAAAGATAGTGTCATAGTCTCCCGCCAGCTCCTGACAAATCTGAGCCAAGTCCTCTGTCGTTTGAGGATAATGAACATGATCAAAATCCTTTGCATAATGCTCCTGACGAGCATTTTTTACAGGACTGACATAAAGGCTGACAAAGTCCTGATTAGGATAGAGGCCCTTGATATGATGAGCTATTTTAGCCTGCAAGGGCGTTGTGGCAATGATGAGGTGTTTCATCTCTTTGATTCTCCTAAGTGGTGATGGTGAAGCAAGGTCTCAACGATTTCAAAGTCCAAGGCATCGTCGATATCATAAGAATAGAGTTTGGGCATTTCATAGGCTACTGTCTTATCTGTGTAAAAGGTCTCGTCTCGTAGGTAAAGGTCCTTGCGAGAAATCCAAATACTACCGTTGGGATAGTAATAGACAGGTTCTTTCTGCCGGGCATAGTGCTTGGAAACTTGAGGGGGATGGATAAATGACGACTCCGCAAACTGCAAGTAAAGACTACGACTCTTGTCCGCCTTAACACAGGAAATCAAATGGTCGGCGCCAGACTGACAGTAAAGTTGATAGGATTCGATGAGGTGCTCTACCTCTCTAAGAGGTGAAGTCACCTGTAGATTGACAAAGACTTGCTCTTCCTCAAAGGGCTGTAAAAAGTCGCGTAAGGTTTCTAAGCTAGAGGTTGTTGCCAAGGCCAATTCTTTTGATCTGTGGACACAACGAATCTCTGGATAGGCTTGACGACAGAGTTCTAGATAGGCTAGTGAGTCTGAGGAAACCCAGATATCACTAAATAGCTTGGAGGCTAGAGCGACTTCTATGGTATAGAAAACCAAGGGTTTGCCTGCAAGCGGTTTGATATTTTTATCCACCAAGCCGCGTGAACCCGAACGGATCAAAATGACGGCTATGGGTTTAGATGTTGCTTTCATATAGTCTTCCTAGAAATGAGATAAAAAGAGCAGATAAAGTAGTAATGATGCTATTTAACCAAGGATTGGGGTTGGCAAAAAGGCCACTGTAATGATAGAGAACCAAGGCTCCTAGACTAAAGACCAGATAGATTTTGGCTAACTGTAAGTTCGGTCTTTTGAGGAGTAAAACCAAGAGGTACAATCCACCTATCACACCTAAAGTCAGACCCATAAAACCGTTAATCCATTCGTAGATAGAGTAGATTTCTGCATTCATGAGCAAGAGACAGAGGAGCCAGGACAGACCTGCTAAGACAAAGGATAGAATACTTGGTGACCAGCGAATCTTTGACCAAGCAAAATCCAACTTCAAGCAGGTCACGATCGCATTCATACTGGATGAAACTGTGGATTGACCCGCTGCCAAGAGAGCCAGCATGATGAAACTGCCAAACCAAGGTGCCAGACCCTCCCGAGCGTAAGCAATGAGAACAGGATTAGTCGATGTGGTAGCGAAATTTTCCTGACGAATCAAGCAGCCAATCAAATACAGTAAACTGGCAATCCCAAAGGACAAAAGTCCCTGTAGCCATAAGATTTTTCCAATCTTCTGACGCCCCATTTTACTATTAAAACGTTGGACGATATCCTGCGAAGAAACGTAGAAAACAAGCTACTAAAACCTGCTCCTGCAACTAAGATAAAGACCATCTTCCCATCCAGAGTCTCTGCAAAGTGAGATAGTTGTTGACTGCTATTCACGACTAAACCAGATTGGGCAATTCTTGGTAGAAAGAGGGCTAGTATAGCTAGCAGGACCAAACCCTGAAAGAAGTCCGTCCACAGCACAACCAAGAGACCACCCCTTGCCAGATAATAGACCGTCAAAAGAAGGAGTAAACCTGACAAGACCAGCTGATTGATAGGAATAAAGGGTGCTAAGGCCTGAGACAACAAGTAGGTCACCACTGCTATTCGCCCCAACTGGTAGAGGATGAAAAGTCCTGAAGCCAGTGAACGAATGCCAGCCGATTGAAACTTATCCTCTAAAAGATGTTAGGCTGTCTCGTAGTTTCCCTTTTGATAGAGGGGCAGAAAGTAGCGATGAGCCAGTGGGATGGCTAGAAAGATGCCACACTGGGCAAACCAGAGATAGGACCTGCCTGTATAGGCATTCCCCACCAGAGTCAGAAAGGAAATGGGGCTAAGTAAGGTCGCAAAGACTGAGAAGGCCAAAACTGTCACCGGAACAGCTTTCTTAACCTGATAATAGTCCTCTTCGCTCCCTTTTTTCCAATAGGCAATCCAGGAAATCAAGTAGAAATAGAGCAATAGGGTGACTAGAATTCCCAACATCCTAGAAGTTCCTATCTAATAGTTCTCTGTATATTTGAGCTACTTTTTCCAGAGAATAGCGAGAGGCTAAGGCTAGATTTTTTTCATTCGATAGATAAAAATCAGGCTCTTCCATCTCTTCTATCTTTTGAATCAACTCTGATTTGCTTTTAAACAAGTTGATGGCATTGGACTGGTTGGCATAAAAACGATGGGCAATCTCCACATCAGATAACAAGGCCAGCAAACCTTGACTCAAGGCTTCAACACAGGCGTTGGCAAATAACTCTGTGTAACTTGCAGACAGATAGCATTGGTGGAGATGATAAGGTACTTCGTTAACGATCCCTTTAAAGTGAATGGTTGGTGGCAGATCGTAGCGATTACGAAGTTCCTCCAGACGCTCCTCTGTACCACCATAAAAGGTAATCTGGGCCTCGGAGCCACGTTTGTAGAGTTCGATAAAGGCTTCAATGGCAAGGTCAACGTTCTTGCCTTCTCCCATATGACCCACCAAGCAATAGTCCAAAACAGGTCCGATTTGTCTTAGCTGACCTAATTTTTCTGTAAACATAGGTGGTAAAAACTTAGTATCATACCCTTGTTTCGCCAAAGTATCAGTCAGCACTTCACTGGCAACTAGATATTTGTTTGTCTTGCGCAGATTGGCGAGGCGTAAGTCTCGCATGACATTTTCATGGATGACTTCATAGTAATTTTTGTCCGTGTTTTCCATATAACGCCAGAGGCTAGGCTTGGGTACGATTTGTTGGTCACGGATGAAGAGGTCGGTTTGCTGGGCCCATCTGGCTAAGAATTTAACCAGCAAGTCCTCTTCAGAACGGATTTCTCCTCCTATGCGGTAGATGTATTCTGGGTAAAAGATGGTTACAGGAGAGGGTTCTTTAAAGGGATCGATAAAGCGTCCTTCAAGGGCCAGTTCTCCATTTTCATGATACCAACGAAGTTCCTTCTCCTTGAAATCTTCAAATAAGAAAGGACCTTTGGTATAGTAATATCTCCCCGAGCCATCTCCTAGGGTAACAGAGGCCACAAAACCATCCTCATTGAGCTCAACCTGATCTCCAGCTGATAGTGTCAGACTTTCTGGCTTCACTGATAAGTCTGCATGGCCTATATCTGAAAAACTATGCGGAACACATATCAGTTCTTTTTCTAAAAATCCTAACTTGATCAAGTCTTTCTTCCAGTCAGGACGAAGCTGAGGGCTCGATACAAGGTGAACATATTCCAAACCCAGATGGCGTGCTATGCGGGCTCGATAGACTTGGGTACTCTCAAAACCATAGCGATGGATTTCCTTGGCTGGATGAATGGTGGCAATTCTCGACATGATGTAGACTCTTTCTCTCTTATTTTCTACTTACAAAGGAAAAACCACCCTCACAAAGAAGCGAGGGTGGTTTTTCCGTTACAATGCTTGGGGCTTTCCTAGCAAGTTCCCCCTCAAAAGGACTTTATGCTATTCTATCACAAAGACTGACCATCTGCAAGGTGGACTGGTTTAGACAGGATAGCTTGGGGGAGTTTTCTTATTGTTTATAAATCGATTCTCTGAAATCATCTGTGCTACGTAGGTAGGCATTGTAGATTTTTTGTTTTAATAAGTGGACCCAACTTGCAGGAGCGTGGCTTGTCGTACGGTCAATGTTAGCCACATCTTTTGCCACTGCTTGATCGATGAGTTCTTGCATTTGAGCAGCTGAACGAATTGTAATCTCCTTGCTGCTGTTTGGTACACCAAGTTCATACTGAATAGTGATTGGTTTCAACTGGTCTTGCTTGCGAATACGTTTATTAAACATATCCTTCTTGAAATCAGCCCATGAACCATATTGGTTGGCAAAGACATTTTTCAAGACGAGACTATCAGTGATGAGGCCCACATCTTTCCTAAGCCAATCTGAATAGGTAATGTCCCCGTTTCGTTTAGCTTCTTCTGCATATTGGTTGGATACATATGGTAAGAACCCATCTTGATAACCTTTTTCTGCCAACAATTCGTAGGCTGTCTTTCTAAACATGATGTCACCAGGCGCACCCTTTGAATTACTGAGGGCAGCATAAATCGGTGAGAACATGCTGATCAGATGATAGCCATTACGAGTATAGTCGCTCTTATCACGGTAAGCCCGACGGTTGATGATATCATTGTCAATCAAGGCATCCAGACTGGTTAGTTTACTTACTTCAGCATCTGTCAATGGACGAACAGAGTTTCCAGCATGAGTTTGTTTATGGTACTTGTCCTCAATGTAGAAATTCTCTATTTTTCTAAACCATTTTTTCTTGACATCATTAGACTTAGTTAAAATGGCATTGGCTTCCATAGCATCCAAGGTATACAAGACATCGTACATACCGTGAACATACTCTTGCAAGGCTGCGGCTGATGTGAAGCGGCTTGTCGGGTCATAAGTATGCAAGCGAGTTGATGAATCCTTATCCCCTTTATAGAGAGTATTCAAGACAATAGCATCCTTATCTAGACTGTCAGCAGATTGCAACAGGCCTAAGGCATACAACTCTGCTCCCAATCCTTCACGACGACCTTTTCCTTCAAAGTAAATATGTCCGTCAGAATTATGAACCATTTCATGAGTATAGACTGATGTTCCGTATTTATCCAACAAGCGGTCGCTGACATAGTGGACCTCAGAACCGTTGGCATAAGCTCCAGCTCCCTTACTTTCCCCATACCACTTACCAGTTGGTCCAAAGAAGTTGTAGATAGAATCAATGGCCTTATCAGACAGGGTAGCCCAGTAATAATTACTATTGCTATCTTTCATACCAAAGCCATCTGAAACCATGACTGAACGGAAGAGTTTTTCTTTGTATTCTGGTGAAAGGAAGTGGTACCAGATATCGTAGTGGTCTCGTTGCCATTCAGCCGACTGGTCAACCTTAGCACGGACATACTGACGCAATTCTTCTCCTGATAAGACTGTATTATTAACACGGTCACGGTAGCGTTCATAGCCACCAAAGGCCAAGGTAGAAAGATTTGAAATCACATAAACATCTTCTTCTGGCAATGTTAATAAAGGTAGGAGCATGTTTTTTAATTTCCAACTTGGTGCCGTAATACGATCATAGACTCCCAGTGTATAGTTACTATCTGGTGTAGCTGACTCTTGTTTGGCACGCACTTCTGGAATCGCTGACTTACTCTCTACTATATAGGCCTTGGTATTCGTCTTCAACCATTCATTATTGGTTTTAGTTGGTAGGAAGAGTTTTCTGTAAGACTCTAGTAAATCCGTCACTGTCTTGCGACCTTTTGCAGCTGCTAGTGTTGTTTCATAGGCACTTATATTATTTGATGCTTTGAGATTTTCCATACCACTCTGACCTAGTGCAATGATGGTATCCAAGGTTGAAGCTGTGTTATTGCCATCAAAGTCAAACTTATAGGTATTGAGGTCCTTGGTATTGATGTGATCGTAGTTGATATTGTACCAGCGATTGAGGTAAGTCAAACCAAGCAAGAAAGCTTCCTTGTTGTTCTTGATTTTCTCGCTGATGTAGGTTGCTACACTATCTCCCATCGTATTGATAGACTTGTCCATGGCTAGCACTTTACGGAGATGTTCGCCGATATTGGATTTAACTTTTTCAAATTCTTTGTCCAAATATAGCGAATCAAGCGACGCATCTGCCTCAATGCCCAGAACTCTTCTCATGGCTGCTGAGTCATATTCGACCCCTTGCAAATCTGCTAGGACCTGATTGGTCACTTTTGTATAGTCAGATAGAAAGGCCTCTGGTGTAAAGATAAAGGGTTTACCTGCTACGCTGTACTCTGCAATTTGTGTATTTTTGAAGTCATCTTTGTAGGTGACATCTAGATAACTGATTGTATTGTCAGCAAAATGCAACATCAGTTTATTGATAGCTACTTTATTGGCCTGAATATCTGTGATGATGTCATTGTCCTTCATTGGTACAACATCCAGCAGTTCTGTAGTATAAAGCTTATCAGTAGAATCAACTTGATTTCCATAGTGAACCACTAACTCTTTGTTATAGAAAGGCATCAATTTCTCGATATTGTGATAAGCAACTTTTCGACTAGCTTGGCCTTGACTTAACTGAGTATAGTCCACACTTCGTTGATTGTCCTTTAGTGTTTGACCTGTATCGTCTAGTGTCACTGTCATCCCATAAGACTGAACCTTTTCTCTAGCCTGGTCTTGGGTGATTGGGGTCGCATAGAGATCAGCCTTCTTGTTCTCAACAGCAGTGCTGGCATCTTTGATGTCCGCTCCCTTATATTGGTCTCCTGTGATGCCATAACCATCTCCAGTATTAACCATGCTAACGACATGATGGATACGGCCATTTTGCCATGTAGAGCCAGCTATACCTCCGATACGTGGATAGGTTGTCGTATTGAGGATGGTTCCACTTGCTAGTGCATGAGAGACCAAAGCACCACTTTGAACTTTCCCTACAATACCTCCAGCAAATTGGTCATTGTTGCGAGCATTGCTAGAAATACTTGTATCAACAGCTACCTTATCAATCTTAGCCTTAGTACCAGATAAGAGTCCTGCTATACCTCCCACGTAGTAAGGAGAAGCATCCGTATGCTTGTCCTGAATGCTACCTGTAAAGGAACTATTAGTAATTTCTGTATCTTGAGCCTTGGCTACCAAACCTGCAACTGACTTGCTACCTGACAATTGACCTTCTACAGCTACATTACTAATCTGGCTGTTAGTAGCCACTTTTGCTAGGCTGGCTGTGTCATCTTGACTCTTAATCGCTACTGCTTTAAGGTCAATATCTTTCACAGTAGCCTTGGTCAAGTTATCAAACAAGGCTGTCTTGAGGTCATAAATCGCAAACGGCTTCCCATCACTCGCACCGATAAGATTACCAGTGAAAGTGCCTGTCACATAGCTGGTTTGTCCCTTAGCTAAGGACACTTCATCAGCTGTCATATCAGCTCCAAGTTTAAAGGTTCCAGCTAGATTACCCTGCATGGCAGCAATCAGTTTCTTGAAAGAAGTATAGACACCGTCCTTGGCAAGCTTTTGCTTATCAACTGTGAAGCTATAGTTATCCTTGTATGCTGAATCTTTCTCTTGAACCAGTTCATTGAAGGCAACGGTTACCTTGTACTTCCCATCCTCTGTTTCCTTAATAGAGCTAACTGGTAGCAACATTTCTTTCATCTTATCTGATTTGACTTTGACAAAATAAGGTGACAAATCACTTGGTACTTCTGATAAATTCAGATAGCGACGGTAGTGACCATCTTCCTTACCATAGAGCCCCACTTCATCCACATCTTTGATTTCAATTTTCTTATAGTCCAATTGAAAATCTTTCGTTGATACTTCTGTATTTTCCTGATCAGATTGGCCTAGATTATAGGTCAGGTAAGTCTTAATTGTATAAGGAGTATAGTAGTCCAAACCATCAATCGTTTGCTGAACGGATAAATCTTTCAAATCCACTTCTTTAATCAGTGTTCCATTTTGAAAAATTTGGGCCTTGGCCTTAACAAAGGCAGACGTTGGGTCATCTAAGCGGTAGTTGACTGCTACTGCTTTTTTGCTCTCATCTTTAACCAGATTAGTAATTTCAACAGTTGGTTTGGTTTTAACAAGACTGCCAACCTTGATAATCTCTTTGGTTGGTTCTACTTCTGTACGTGAGATTTCCTTGCTAGCTTCCACCTTACCATCTACGAGATAATCTTCATACTCGATTGTCCGTAAACCATCTTTTCCTTCCTGAGCAATTTCTCGATGATTTTTTAAGATAGTCGTATCTTCGATTTCTTCAGTTTCGTGAGGGATAGTTTCTGTTACTGTACGATGATTACTTGTCAAAGGCAGTTCAGGAAGAGCCTCTGCTACAGCAGCCTCGCCCTTGTGACCGGGCTCTTGCGTACCTTGGGTACTGATTGGACCTGTATAAGACGGTAATTCTGATTGAACCAGGGAATCGCCTTCATGACCTGGCTCTTGCGTACCTTGGGTACTAATTGGGGCTGTGTAAGATGGCTGAACGGGTTGAACTACGGCTTCACCTTCATGGCCAGGCTCTTGCGTGCCCTTACTGCTAACAACTTCTGTAGACTCTGGCACTGTTGGCTCAACTGGAGCTCCCGCCTGAGGACCTGTGTAAACTGGTAGTTCTGATTGAACCAGAGCCTCACCTTCATAACTCGACTCTTGGGTACCTTGAGTGCTAACGGGTTCTGTATAAGACGGTTGTGCTGGTTGAACCAGAGCCTCACCCTCATGACCTGACTCTTGTGTACCTTGAGTGCTGATTGGATCCGTGTACGCTGGTTGCACTGGTTGAACCAGGGCCTCGCCCTCATGACCTGGCTCTTGTGTCCCTTGAGTGCTAATAGGATCTGTATAGGCTGGTGGCGCTGGTTGAACCAGAGCCTCGCCCTCATGACCTGGCTCTTGAGTTCCTTGAGTGCTAATTGGGTCTGTGTAGACTGATTGCACTGGTTGAACTAGAGCCTCACCCTCATGACCTGGCTCTTGTGTCCCTTGAGTGCTAACGGGTTCTGTATAAGTCGGTTGAACGGGTTGAACTAGGGCATCGCCCTCATGCCCCGGCTCTTGGCTCCCCTTTGCTTGCACTACAGTTTCATTGTTTTTTTGTGGTTGAGGCTCTATAGGAGAAGGTGTTCCTCCTTGTTGTTCCTCTATCGTTGAGCTATCTACATTTTCTAAGTTAGACTTGCTGTCATGCGCCTTCTGTTTATCTGATTGCTTAACAACGTCTACTTTATTTTTCACATATCCTATGTATGTATAACCAGGAATATCAACCGGAGCTGGCAAAGCATCTCCTGCCTGAACAGATAGTTGAGTGTTGTAGGCAGCTAGTGTTTCGCTAGTCAAGGCAAGGACAGTTGGAGACAGCAACTGGCTTCCTAGACTGGTTACTAACAAGAATCGACTAATCTTGCTCTTGCCATCACGTCCCTTAAGAACTACTACAACCAATAAACTAAGGCCTGCCACTAAGGCAGCAGTTTCTAGGGAAGAGCTAGTTCCTGTATTGGGTAGTACTTGATTTGCTCGATAAACAAGATAGTAGGTAGCATCTGTTTTTTCCGCTACTTGTGGTAGGGATGTAACTAAGAGAGTCTTCTCTTCATCAGTCAAATCCGACTCTAAAACATAAGTATAATTAACGGCATGAGATTCTTGGGCAGATACAGTCTGTAGGCCAGTTCCCATCAAAAAGAAACACGCAACTGCTACAGATACAAGGCCAACTGCCAATTTTCTTAATGAGAAATTCTGTCTTTTTTCTCCACTAGTTTTGAAATTCATATTCCCCTCTTTTTACATTTTTAAATTAGTATATTAATTTATAGTGAAATATACAACTCTTCCCATTATACATCAACTTTTTAAAAGATTCTAGGGATAGATATGCAAATAAGGGAATAATAAAAGGCATTCCTAAAATTAGATACCTAACTTCTGGAATACCTATCATATTTCTAAATTTTTATTTCACAACAAGCTCATAACGTGTCTTACTTGTGAAGGTTTGACCAGCTTTGAGAATGACTTGGTCTTTGAGGTCACTATGAATGGCATCTGGTAAAGCTTGCGCTTCAAGAGCAATCCCATTGTGCTGTACCATTGGCTGACCTCCTATGATGACACTCTCATCCACAAAGTTTGCTGTGTAGACTACAAAACAAGGAGACTCTGTCTTGAAGAGCAAGAAGCGACCTGAGTTTTGGTCATAAAGGAAACCAGCATTGTCATGACCTGAAGGAAGAGCGAATGGATGATCCAAACCAGATACCAGCTGGATTTGCTCATCTTCTTCTGCAAAGATATCCTTCAGCAAGGCACCATTGTAGATGTGTTTGACCACATCACGGTCGGCTTCTGGAGTTTTGGCAGGAACTCCGTCGGGAGCGATTGGGTAAATGCCCTCTGTGTTTAGTTGGAAGACATAGCTGTCAATCGTCTGCGTGAAATCACCAGACAAGTTGAAATAGCTGTGGTTGGTTGGATTGACCAGCGTATCCTGATCGGTTGTTATCTTGTAGCTGATTTCATAGGCACCAGTTTCTTCCAAGTGGTAACTGATCCAAATCTTGAGATTTCCAGGAAATCCTCCTGTCCCATCTGTACGCTCTGTGTAGAGGGTCAAGCCATGGTCGCTCACTTCTATAACTTCAAACAAACTAGAATCCCAACCTGTTGAACCACTGTGGTTACAGTTGCTAGCATTGTTGACTTCAAGGTCATAGGTCTTGCCATTAAGCTCAAATGTCGCACCAGCAATACGACCTGCAACAGGGCCTACGCTAGCTCCATGCTTGGGACTATTTCCCACATAGCTTTCAAAATCATCAAATCCCAAGATAACATTTGCAAAATTTCCAGCCTTATCAGGTGTGACGTAGCGCAAGATGGTCGCACCATAAGTCATGACCTCAAGTTGGTAGCCACCGTTCGTCTCAAATCGATAGGTCAAAGCATCTTGTCCCTCAACATTTCCAAACACACGCTCTGTGTATGCTTTCATTCTCTTCTCCTTTTTCTATTTCTCTCAAGCAAACAAACCATAGAAAGCGAATTGACAATCTATGGTTTGTCTGATAATATACAAATCCTCTTTCAAGAATTCATAAATACTGTCTTACTTTTGATATTCGTGGATGATCACACCTTGTACCACACGGTTTACTGTACCTGTAGGAGACGGTGTGTCAGGTTTATTTTCTACCTTAAGTGAAGTCAATAGGGCAAAGAGTTGGGCATAAACAATGTAAGGGAAGACACGATAAATATCATTCAAGACACCACCACAACCAAGGGCCACTTCTTTGACATTTTCAAGACCAAAAGTTTGATCACTCAAAAGCACAACACGACGAGCAATCTGATCACCAGCAACTTCACGAACCAAGTCCAAGTCGTACTTACGAGTATAGTCTGTCGTTGTACCAAAGACCAAAACAACTGTATCTTCGTTGATAAGAGATTTTGGACCGTGACGGAATCCAACTGGACTTTCATACATAGTCGCAACTTGACCAGCCGTTAATTCCAAGATCTTGAGCTGAGCTTCATGAGCAAGTCCAAAGAAAGGACCAGCACCTAGATAGATGACACGGTTAAAATCTAGATCAACAAGCTCTTTGACATCTTCTGCATTGTCTAGAACTTTACGGGCAAGACTAGTCACAACTTCAAAACGTTCAGATTTCACAGCAAATTCTGTAGGATCAAAGACCAAGAGAGCTGTCAACATCATAGACGTAAAGCTAGAAGTCATGGCAAAACCAGCATCATTAGAGGCAGCTGGTTGCAAAAGCAAGAGATTGCGGTCATCTCCATGAGCCTGAAGAGCTAATTTCCCATCTGCAGCACAAGTAATCGTCACTTGGTAAAGCTCATCCACCAAGGTTTTAGCCAAATCAACAGTCGCCACACTTTCAGGCGAGTTCCCACTACGAGCAAAAGATACAAGGACAGTCGCAACATCTTTTTTCAAATAAGTTTCTGGATTGGCAACGATATCTGTTGTCGCAATAGCATTGAAATTCCATTTTCGTTCGTCATAGACTTCCTTAAAGTAAGGTACCAAGGTATCTCCTACATAAGCAGAAGTACCAGCACCTGTCAAGATAACCTTGATATAGTCATGTTTATCAGCAATCCCTTGTAGAAAGGCTGCAATTTCTTCACGCTTTGCTTGATAAGATTCAAAAGCTTCTTTCCATACATCAGGCTGTTGGTAGATTTCACGTGTAGTGATTTCTGCACCCAATTCGAGCAAGTCTTCTTTTGTATAATGTAGCATTGAGTTCCTCTTTTTCTATTAAATATGGGAATGGGAGTAAGCCCCATTCCCATGTATATTCTATATAAAATGCTCTAACGATTTTCACGTTTTCACATCTTATTGAATCGAGTTCCAACTAAAATCTTTGGGAAAAAGACCGATTATCGTCGGAGCATCGCTCCATCCTCTTATCGCCTATTTTCCCTGTGATTTTCACGTTGTCACATCTTATTCATCTTCGTCATCATCGAAGCCAGCTAACAGGTCATTAACTTTCACAATACTTTCTGCAGCACGGTTCTTATAGTCCGCATCTGCGCCTGTAAGGCTCGCATTGATAAATTCAATCACCATTGGAAGATTCATCCCTGCGTAAAGTTCGATGTCACGACCTTCCATAATCAAACGGCTTACCACGTTACATGGTGTTCCACCGAGAAGATCCGCAAAGACTAGGAAATCATCTAATCCTTCAATAGCAGCTTCAAATTTTGCAGTAAATTCTTCTGGGCCATCTTCTGGAAGAAGAGCCACTGCATGAATATTGTCTTGTGGACCCATAATCATTTCAGTGCTACCTTTAAGTTCTTCACAGAAGCGACCATGACTCACCAAAATTAATGATTTAGCCATAAATTATGCGCCCATTCCAAGTACAAATTTACCAAAGGCAGAAAGACCTACTGCAAGAGCGATAATGATACCGATAGCTTTAGTAGAAGTCATACCTTTCTTACCAAGCAACCAGAAGATAAAGGCAGTAAAGATTGCTGGAAGCAAACGTGGGAAGATTTGGTTCAAGATGTCTTGGAAATCAATCATCTTTTCACCGATTGGCAACTTGTAAGAAATTTCAAAGTTGATCATTGTTGCTACAAGAGCACCCATCATGAAGACACCCAGTACAGATGCAGCGTCAATCAAAGCTGTCAATGTACTTTGCATGTTGTTGATAAGGTTAACCCCTTCTTTGTAGGCAAATTCCAACTGTTTCCAACGGAAGATGTCATAAGCAACTGCAACTGCGATCCAAAGGAAGATACCCCAAGGTTGGCCAGCGATAGCCATAGTTGCTGCGACTGACCCCATGATAGCAGGTACAAGCGAACCAAAGATTGTATCTCCAAGAGGAGCAAATGGCCCCATCAAACCTGTCTTGATACCGTTAACCGCATCTTTTGAACCTACACCATCTTTTTCTTCCATGGCAAGGTCAAAACCAGCGATAATGGTATGGAAGAATGGTGAAGTATTGAAGAATTGAGTATGAACTTTCATCATTTCTTTCAATTCAGGAGTGCCATCCCCATACATTTTACGCAACTGAGGCAGGATCATGTAAAGGTAACCAGAAGCTTGCATACGTTCGTAGTTCCAACCCAATTGGAAAGTAAACAAGCTACGTTTGTTGATTTGATTAAAATCTTCTTTTGTAAGTTTGTAATTAGAATTCGTCATCTTCGATTTCCCCACTTTCTGATGGTGTAGAAGGTGCTGCTACAGCTACTTTTTGGCTATTTTTGAAGTGAAGCACTGCTAGGAAGATACCTACGATAGAGATACCAATCATAGACAATCCTTTGAAGTTGTTCACGAAACCAATTTTTTCAGCAACATCTTTAGGTAGAGTACCGATAATACCTGCAACAGCGCCACCAAGACCTGTTACATATGAGTAAAGAACAGTCAACATAGCTGTCAAACCAAATCCCATAGCAAGGTAGTGAAGGTTACGTTTAACTGGAAGGTAACGAAGCAAGATTGCAAATCCAAGACCTGGAAGCATACGTCCTGCAAGTGTCAAGCCATCTGCAACCCATTTGTAGGCTTCAACGAAGTCTACCACTGATTGTACGAAGGCACCACCAAAAGCAAGGGCAAAGAAGACTGGAAGGGCACGAGATAGAGCCCAAGGAATCGCACCAAGCAAGTAGTTGCGTTCAATACCTTTATAGTCAAAGCGTTCGATTGCAGCATCCACACGGTGAGCGAAGAAAGTAGTTGTCATACGTCCAAGAACGTCGAAGTAAGTCAAGAGAGCTGCTACTGGCACAGCGATTGTTGTAATCGCCAGTGATGCATCAATTCCTTGTGAAACAGAGAAGGCTGTCGCAAGAACCGCACCAGAAGTTGCGTCGATACGAGAAGCACCACCGAAGGTACCAACCCCAAGAACGAACAGTTGCAAGTTACCACCGATAAGCAGACCAGTAGTCACATCTCCCATAATTAAACCAGTAATGAAACCAGCAAATACAGGGGAACCTGCAGATGAAACGATCGTCAACTCATCACAGATTTGATAAGCTGAGTACAAAGTGAGAAGTAAAATTTGCCACCATTGTATCATAACAATGACCTCCTAAAAATTTTTTCCTATTTTAATAAGCTCAAAAAGTCTGAAATTGGATCATTTGGAACCATTTGAGCAGTAAGTTTAACACCTTTTTCTGCCAATTTGTGGAAGTCTTCCACATCCTTGTCTACTACGTTGATAGAACGTGTGATGGGACGAGTTTCTGGTGTCTGAGACATATTCCCAACATTAAGGGTTTCAAGTGGTACACCTGCTTCTACCAAACCAAGGAAGCGGTCTGGTTTACGAGCAACGATAAATAGACGTTGGCTATCGTATTTACCAGCAAGAATATTGGCTGCCGCTTTTTCAATTGGCAAAATACTCAATTTTACACCTGGTGGTGTCGCAAGTTTCAAACCACTCTTTTCAACGTCGTTGTTGACAACTTCGTCATCTACAACCATAATACGTGAAACATTTAGTTTTCCAGCCCAAAGATTGGCTACTTGTCCGTGGATCAAACGTCCATCGATACGGCATCCTACAATTGTCATAAGTTTTCCCCCTTTATGTGTTTTAGTGTAGGTTTTCGAGTTAAATGAATCTCTTCTTTATATTCACCTTCTGTTTCAAAGATAATGATACGGTTATCACCTTCCTTGAGATAGCTATGAGGGATATAAAGCGAGAGGG
This sequence comes from Streptococcus mitis, assembly GCA_965245755.1. Lineage (GTDB taxonomy): Bacteria > Bacillota > Bacilli > Lactobacillales > Streptococcaceae > Streptococcus > Streptococcus mitis_DY. The sequence continues at coordinate 29,924 of CBDFAU010000017.1, forward strand.
TCGGGCCGACGTTCCAAAAACGTCCTAGATTCTGCCCATTGACAAAGGCAACTCCCTTACCAAACTCAGATAAGTCTAGGTAAGTATCTTTTGACTCTTGGACTGTAAAGTCATAAGCGTAAAAGGCTGGTTGCCCTTCTGTCCATCCTTTTGAAAAATCAATTTTCTCAGGATTATCTAGTGGGAGTGGATAGTGTTTCCAGTTTAGTAGGAAGTGCAAATCCTTACAAACCCCTGTCCGAATTCCCTTACGTTGCGTATCTGCTAAGAACTTATGTCCATAGTTGACACGCCCCATATTTTCTACCAAGATATCCAATCTAGATAGCGCTTTCTTTTCGCCTTGATAAAAAATATCTTCCCCAATCTCTGTCTGATATTGGGTTTCAACCCACTGACCATCAACATAAAGCTGAGCCCTATCTCGACCGTCAATGATACGAAGTCTTTCTTCTTCTGCATCCCAGTTTGTTTCTGTTCGATAGAGTAGATAGCCATAGCTTTGTCCCAACTCCTCCATCTTTTTAGGATAGAGGCTTTCTACTGGACTTGACAAGCTATCCAGGGTTTCAAACAGGGAAACTTTTTCAACTAGTGGAATAGCATCCAACTCCATACTCTCTTTGTAGAGTGGTTCCAACTGGGGATACTCTGGGAAATGTGTTGCCATCATCTTCTTGACTGCCAAATATTTGGCAGTTGGATTTCCTTCTTCATCCAGAAGGGCATCGTAATCATAAGATGTAACTTGTGGCAGGTCCAAAGTCCCTCGAGCTGAGCAACCATTCATGAAACCAAAGTTTGTACCACCATGGAACATGTAGAGATTGATAGAGCCTTGTTCCAAAACCTCTCGAACTGCATCTGCCAACTCTTTCGGATCCCGTGTGATAATCGGTTCCTTCCAACGATTGAACCAGCCATCCCAGAACTCCATACACATGAGTGGCCATTTCTTGCCATGTTCATCAAAGAATTCCTGCATCTGTGAAAAATTGTACGGAGCTTTAGAACCAAAGTTTCCTGTTACAAAGAGGTCATCTTCGATTAAGGTTCCAGCTTTCAGAGTAGCTCTCCATGGACCATCTGATGTAAAGAGAGGACAGGTTACGCCACGCTCTTCCATCAACTGTCGAATTGCTCTCAGATAAGCCTTATCTTCTCCATAAGAACCATACTCATTTTCAACCTGCATCATGAGGATATTGCCACCATTGTCCAACAAATGTGGCACCAACCGTGACAAGAGCTGGTCATAGTAGCGACCGACAGCTTCAATATAAGCAGGATCTGAGGAACGAAGTCTCATATTCTTTGTTAAGAGCCAGGCTGGTAAGCCACCGAATTCCCACTCCGCACAGATGAAGGGAGAGGGACGAACGATAGCGTAGAGACCCAAATCTTGTGCCGTCTCAAGAAATCGCTTCAAATCCAGAGCTCCTTCAAAGTGAAACTCACCCTCACGAGGCTCGTGTAAATTCCAGGCCACATAAGTCTCTACTGTATTAAAACCAAGAGCCTTCAAGTTATAGAGCGAATGATACCAATCTTCTGGAGGAACCCTAAAATAATGAATGGCGCCAGATAAAATCTTAAATGATTTTCCATCGAGATAAAAATCATCTCGTATCTCAAATCGTGTCATGTTCTTACCTTCTGACAACTAAAGTTTACGCTTTCATTTGTTGATATAGTAAATATATCTCAATATCTTGCATTTGTCAATAGGTTTTCACAATTTTTTTCATTTTTCACTAAATTTTACACAAAAAAATTATAAAAATCTCGTAATCTATAGTCATAACAACATTTTAGCACCATGTATAAAAATGTAGATTTTTCTATTTATTCCTATGTAAATTAACCTTATAGCCTATTATTCTAATTTTTTTATTCAAAAGGCTACTATTCTTTCCAGTTTTATGGTAAAATCTTTAACGGAGAAGGAAAATCGAGGTGAAAATATGGCAATTCCAAAGTATCAATATATTAAAGATGAGTTAAAGAACAAAATCATTTCTGGTCAATTTGCCAGTGGAGATAAATTCTACACTGAAGCTGAATTGATTGCAATGTATGATGTGAGTTCTATCACAGTTGTCCGCGCCTTAAACGACCTTGCCAAGGATGGCTATATTGTCCGTCAACAAGGAAAGGGTACATTCGTTTCACGCGCACGCAAACATAAACTCGTAGAGTTTTCAGATGTAGAAGTTTTTGAAACTAAAGATGATAAAGTTACCGTCCTTTCTATTGAGCGTGGAAACAAACTAAGCTACTTAGAAAAACTCGGACTACGCGGAGATCAGTTCTACTACAAGATTGAACGCGTACGCGAAACAGGTGGTGTTGTCTACATCTACCATACATCTTACATTCCAGAACAATACATCAACGCAAATTATCCAAATCTTGAATATTATAGCTCTATCTATAACCGTTTCAAATTGGATTACCACATTCACATGAATGATGAACATTTTGAAGAAATCAATGAAATAGCATTTCCAACTCCAGAACATGCGGCTTCGGTCCTCGGAGTCGATGAACAATTCCCAACCGTTTTACAAACCAAGACTACTAAACTAGAGTCTACTGGTCAAGTTCTCGCATACAGCGAAACATATAAACGAGCGGATTACTACAAAATCAAATTCATTTCATGTGATCGTGATCACTAAGAAGAAAGCCTGAGCCTAAACGCTTGGGCTTTTTCTATACTTATTATACCACACCAAAAAGGTAGCGCTTACCTATTTTTGGAAGATTCTATAATTTGTGGAGTATTTTATAGAAATAGAACCAAAAAGATTCTACTAGATATATATATGTATCTTTTCCGACCAATCTGAAATCTTAAGTTTAAATTTTATATTTTTTTATACTTATTATAGTTTTTTGTCATCTCCTCTTGACTCTCGTTAATATAAGAAATAAAATAAAGGTGTTGATTTGTGTAAACGCTATCAATATAACAATGCAATCAGGAGGTTTTGCAATGAAACATGAAAAACAACAGCGTTTTTCTATTCGTAAATACGCTGTAGGAGCAGCTTCTGTTCTAATTGGATTCGCCTTCCAAGCACAGACTGTTACAGCCGATGGAGTTACTCCTACTACTACAGAAAACCAACCGACCATCCATACGGTTTCTGATTCCCCTCAATCATCCGAAAATCGGACTGAGGAAACACCTAAAGCAGAGCTTCAACCAGAAGCTCCAAAAACTGTAGAAACAGAAACTCCAGCTGCTGATAAGGTAGCTAGTCTTCCAAAAACAGAAGAAAAACCACAAGAGGAAGTTAGTTCAACTCCTAGTGATACAGCAGAAGTGGTAACTCCAATTTCTGCTGAAAAAGAAACTGCTAATAAAAAGGCAGAAGAAGCTAGCCCTAAGAAAGAGGCTGATTCTAAAGAGTCAAATACAGACAAGACTGACAAGGATAAACCAGCTGAAAAAGATGCTAAAAAAGATGTAGCGAAAGCAGAGGCTGACAAACCGGCAACAGAGGCAGGAAAGGAACGTGCTGCAACTGTAAATGAAAAACTAGCTAAAAAGAAAATTGTTTCTATTGATGCTGGACGTAAATATTTCTCACCAGAACAACTCAAGGAAATCATTGACAAAGCGAAACATTATGGCTACACTGATTTACACCTATTAGTTGGAAATGATGGACTCCGCTTCATGTTGGACGATATGAGCATCACAGCTAACGGCAAGACCTATGCCAGTGACGATGTCAAACGTGCCATTGAAAAAGGTACAAATGATTATTACAACGATCCAAACGGCAATCACTTAACAGAAAGTCAAATGACAGATTTGATTAACTATGCCAAAGATAAAGGTATCGGTCTCATTCCAACAGTAAATAGTCCTGGTCACATGGATGCAATCCTCAATGCCATGAAAGAATTGGGAATCCAAAATCCTAACTTTAACTATTTTGGGAAGGAATCAGCCCGTACTGTCGATCTTGACAACGAACAAGCAGTCGCTTTTACAAAAGCCCTTATCGATAAATATGCTGCTTATTTCGCGAAAAAGACTGAAATCTTCAACATCGGACTGGATGAATATGCCAATGATGCAACAAACGCTAAAGGTTGGAGCGTTCTTCAAGCTGATAAATACTATCCAAACGAAGGCTACCCTGTAAAAGGCTATGAAAAATTTATTGCCTACGCCAATGACCTAGCTCGTATTGTAAAATCGCACGGTCTAAAACCAATGGCTTTCAATGATGGTATCTACTACAATAGTGATACTAGCTTCGGAACGTTTGACAAAGATATCATCGTTTCAATGTGGACTGGTGGTTGGGGAGGTTACGACGTCGCTTCTTCTAAACTTCTAGTAGAAAAAGGTCACCAAATCCTAAACACTAACGATGCTTGGTACTACGTTCTTGGACGAAACGCTGATGGCCAAGGCTGGTACAATCTCGATCAGGGGCTCAATGGTATTAAAAACACACCAATCACTTCTGTACCAAAAACAGAAGGAGCTGATATCCCAATCATCGGTGGTATGGTAGCTGCTTGGGCTGACACTCCATCTGCACGTTATTCACCATCACGCCTCTTCAAACTCATGCGTCAATTCGCAAATTCTAACGCTGAATACTTCGCAGCTGATTATGAGTCTGCAGAAAAAGCACTTAACGAGGTACCAAAAGACCTTAACCGTTATACTGCAGAAAGCGTCGCAGCGGTTAACGAAGCGGCAAAAGTCATCCGTTCACTTGATAGCAACCTCAGCCGTGCCCAACAAGACACGATTGACCAAGCAATTGCAAAACTTCAAGAAGCAGTCAGCAATTTGACCTTCACACCAGAAGCTCAAAAAGAAGAAGATGCTAAACGTGAGGTTGAAAAACTTGCCAAAAACAAGGTAATCTCAATCGATGCTGGACGCAAATACTTTACTCTTGACCAACTCAAACGCATCGTAGATAAGGCCAGTGAGCTCGGATATTCTGATGTTCATCTCCTTCTAGGAAATGACGGACTTCGCTTCCTACTCGATGATATGACCATTACTGCCAACGGAAAAACCTATGCTAGTGATGACGTTAAAAAAGCTATTATCGAAGGAACTAAAGCTTACTACGACGATCCAAACGGTACTGCACTAACACAGGCAGAAGTGACAGAGCTTGCTAAATACGCTAAGGAAAAAGGTATTGGTCTAATTCCAGCTATTAATAGCCCAGGGCATATGGATGCTATGCTGGTTGCCATGGAAAAACTTGGCATCGCGAATCCTCAAGCCCACTTTGATAAAGTTTCAAAAACCACGATGGACCTTGAAAATCAAGAAGCCCTTAACTTTACCAAAGCCCTTATCGGTAAGTATATGGATTACTTTGCTGATAAATCAAAGATTTTCAACTATGGTACAGATGAGTATGCCAATGATGCGACAAACGCTCAAGGTTGGTACTACCTCAAATGGTATGGACTCTATAACAAGTTCGCAGACTATTCTAACAGCCTTGCTGCTATGGCTAAGGAAAGAGGGCTTCAACCAATGGCCTTCAACGATGGCTTCTACTATGAGGACAAGGACGATGTTCAGTTTGACAAAGATGTCTTGATTTCTTACTGGTCTAAAGGCTGGTGGGGCTACAACCTCGCATCACCTCAATACCTAGCAAGCAAGGGTTATAAGTTCTTGAATACCAACGGTGACTGGTACTACATTCTCGGTCAAAAACCAGAAGATGGTGGTGGTTTCCTCAAAAAAGCTATTGAGAATACTGGAAAAACACCATTCAATCAACTAGCTTCTACCAAATATCCTGAAGTAGATCTTCCAACAGTCGGAAGTATGCTTGCTATCTGGGCAGATAGACCAAGCGCTGAGTACAAGGAGGAAGAAATCTTTGAACTTATGACTGCCTTTGCAGACCACAACAAAGACTACTTCCGTGCTAATTATAATGCTCTCCGTGAAGAATTAGCTAAAATTCCTACAAACTTAGACGGATACAGCACAGAAAGCCTGGCTGCACTCAAGGCAGCAAAAGATGGACTGAACCTTAACCTCAACCGCAGCAAACAAGCTGAACTAGACGCACTAGTAGGTAAGCTCAAGGCTGCTCTTCAAAGCCTCAAACCAGCTGCAACTCATTCAGGAAGCCTGGATGAAAATGAAGTGGCTGCCAATGTTGAAACCAGTCCAGAACTCATCACAAGAACTGAAGAAATTCCATTTGAAGTTATTAAGAAAGAAAATCCGAATCTCCCAGCTGGTCAGGAAAATATTATTACAGCAGGAGTCAAAGGTGAACGAACTCATTACATCTCTGTACTCACTGAAAATGGAAAAACAACAGAAACAGTCCTTGATAGCCAGGTAACCAAAGAAGTTGTAAACCAAGTGGTTGAAGTCGGCGCTCCTGTAACTCACAAGGGTGATGAAAGTGGTCTTGCACCAACTACTGAGGTAAAACCTAGACTGGATATCCAAGAAGAAGAAATTCCATTTACCACAGTAACTCGTGAAAATCCACTCTTACTCAAAGGAAAAACACAAGTCATTACTAAGGGCGTTAATGGACATCGTAGCAACTTCTACTCTGTGAACACTTCTGCCGATGATAAGGAAGTGAAAACACTTGTAGATAGTCTTGTAACCAAAGAAGCAGTTACTCAAATTGTTGAAGTCGGAACTATGGTAACACATGTAGGTGATGAACATGATCTTGCTCCAGTTGCAGAAACAAAACCTAGACTGGATATCCAAGAAGAAGAAATTCCATTTACCACAGTGACTCGTGAAAATCCACTCTTGCTCAAAGGAAAAACACAAGTCATTACTAAGGGCGTCAATGGACATCGTAGCAACTTCTACTCTGTGAGCACTGTTGATGGCAAGGAAGTGAAAACTCTTGTAAATAGTGTCGTAGCACAGGAAGCCGTTACTCAAATAGTCGAAGTCGGAACTATGGTAACACATGTAGGCGATGAAAACGGACAAGCCGCTATTGCTGAAGAAAAACAAAAACTAGAAATCCCAAGCCAACCAGCTCCAGCAACTGCTCCTGCTGAGGAAAACAAAGCTCTTCCTCAAGGTCCAGCTCCTGTGGCAACAGAGAAAAAACTTCCTGAAACAGGAAGTAACGATTCTGCAGGACTAGTAGTCGCAGGACTCATGGCCTCACTAGCAGCCTATGGACTCACTAAAAGAAAAGAAGACTAAGTCTTTTCGATAGAAAATAAACAGCGAGATCAAAGCTCGCTGTTTATTTTTTAATTAATCACCCAGTCCAAGACGGTCAAAGATATCATCCACTCGTTTAGTGTAGTAAAGAGGATTAAAGATTTCGTCGATTTCTTCTTGCGTGAGGCGCGATGTTACTTCGGGATCTGCTTCAAGAAGTGGCTTGAAGTCTACTTGGTTATCCCACGATTGAGCTGTTTTTGGTTGCACCAAGTCATAGGCTTGCTCACGGGTCATGCCTTTTTCAATCAAGGTCAACATGGCACGTTGGCTGAAGATGAGACCGAAAGTTGAGTGCATGTTGCGAATCATGTTTTCTGGGAAGACGGTCAAGTTCTTGACGATATTTCCAAAACGGTTGAGCATGTAGTCAATTAAAATGGTCGTATCTGGTGTGATGATACGCTCAGCTGATGAGTGAGAGATGTCACGTTCGTGCCAGAGAGCGACGTTTTCATAAGCTGTAATCATATGACCACGGATAACACGCGCAAGACCCGTCATGTTCTCAGAACCGATTGGGTTGCGTTTATGAGGCATTGCTGAAGATCCTTTTTGACCTTTCGCAAAGAATTCTTCCACTTCGCGTTGCTCAGACTTTTGCAGACCACGAATCTCAGTCGCCATACGTTCGATAGAAGTCGCGATGCTGGCAAGAACCGCAAAGTACTCAGCGTGAAGGTCACGAGGAAGCACCTGTGTAGAGATTTCTTGAGCACGGATACCCAATTTGTCGCAAACGTATTGCTCAATGAATGGTGGGATGTTGGCAAAGTTACCAACTGCACCCGAAATCTTACCAGCTTCCACACCAGCAGCCGCATGCTCGAAACGCTCGATATTGCGCTTCATTTCGCTGTACCAAGTCGCCAATTTAAGACCAAAAGTTGTCGGCTCAGCGTGCACACCGTGGGTACGCCCCATCATGATGGTGAACTTGTGCTCCTTAGCCTTATCAGCGATAATGTTAGTGAAGTTTTCAAGGTCACGACGGATGATGTCGTTGGCTTGCTTGTAAAGGTAACCATAGGCCGTATCCACCACGTCGGTAGAAGTCAAACCATAGTGAACCCACTTGCGCTCTTCACCAAGAGTCTCAGAAACTGCACGCGTGAAAGCCACCACATCATGGCGAGTCTCCTGCTCAATCTCTAAAATACGGTCGATGTCAAAGTCCGCTTTCTCACGAATCAAAGCCACATCTTCCTTAGGGATTTCCCCCAACTCAGCCCATGCCTCGTCAGCCAAGATTTCCACCTCAAGCCAAGCACGGTATTTATTTTCTTCACTCCAAATGTTCGCCATCTCAGGGCGAGAGTAACGGTTTAGCATGTTTATTTTTCTCCTTCATCAAAATTGTAAATCTTTGTTTTGGCAATTTCTACATCAACTTTAAAGTTTTTATCTGGGGTACAAATTTCTAATTGATTGTTTCCATCATTAATAGCATTATATAAATCAATACTTCCTTGGACTATCAATACTCCCTCAAGTGTTGATTTTGCTTCAATTCTATCTCCAATAGTAATAAAATTGTAGTCATCTTTCTTCAATCCTGTTACCGACATGGGGATTGCGGTCCCAAAACGCTGAAGATCTTGTAAATGACTATCCTCAGAAGCAAAATGAGCTAAACTTAAACCGCTCTCTCTAAACTTAAATCTATTTGCCATAGTAACTACAAAGTTTCCATTAATAATAACTCTGTTTAATGAAATCGGGGTATAACTCAGATTATCGATTTTTAGATATACTAATAGGTAAACCATAGGTATTTGAGACCATAGGCTTTGATCTTGCTCACGATCCAAATAAAGTTTATTAGGCAATGCACCCTCTGAAAGAGGGGTAGGTCTAAAAATTAATTGCGTTACTTTCAATTTTGTACTATTTCTTCTAAATGATAGAAAACTTACTGCTAGACTAATCCCAGAAAATAATAATGCAAGTGCTGAAATTCCAATTGTTATAAAATCTTTTATTTGGAAGTCCCAAATTGTATTACCGACAGCAGTTAATAATGTCGCCATTTTAATTTTCCTCCTAAAAATCCTCTTTCCCAATCGCCACAGAGGGATAATGTGCCAACTGGTTCAAGTCCGTATCTTGTGGTAAATCATAGATGGCAAGATAGTCATTCGGAAACTGTTTTGTCAATTCAGCCAATTTATCATAAACAGCTTGCTCGTCTGCTGACGCAAATACGACTTCAACGACGGCTTTTTCTTTGTCAGCTTGGACATAGGCATGAACAATGATTTTAATCATAGGCAACTCCTAAAAATCAATCCCTTTCCAGCAGTAGTTGACTGACTCCTCTTGCCGATGTTTCGTCTGCGACAAGCCTAGTCAACTTTGCAGGGGTAAGACAACGGACCTTATAACTGGGGTCCTGTCTTACTCCCCAAACTCCTCCACGCTATCCGGCATATCACTAAACAAAGTCACGTGTCCCATCTTGCGGTTGTGTTTCGCTTCTATTTTACCATACATGTGGAGATGGACGCTTGGATTTTCTGTGACATATTTTTCAGCGGTCTCGACATGCTGGCCGAGAACGTTGAGCATAACAGCTGGTGCATGCAGTTTAATGGCGGGCAATGGTGCTCCCAGAACTCCCAGAATATGAGTGTCAAACTGGGAGAAGTCACAGGCTTCGATTGAGTAGTGACCTGAATTGTGTGGACGTGGAGCAATCTCATTGACGATAATGTCGTCAGCTGTCGCAAACATTTCCACACAGAGCGTTCCAGACAAGTTGAGTTGCTCAGCGATTCTCACGGCCATGGCTTTTGCTTTTTCAGCTAGACTTTCTGAAATGCGGGCTGGCACGATGGTCTTAGACAGAATGTTGTTGCGGTGGATATTTTCCTGAACAGGGAAGACTGTCACATCCTTACCATTTCCTGACACGATGACAGAAATTTCAAGGTCAAAGTTGACAAATTCTTCCAAAACGCAGTCTGCTGAATCTACTAACGCATAGGCTTCTTCCAAATCTTCTGCTGAGCGAATGACCTTTTGTCCATGGCCATCATAACCACCAGTCGCAGTCTTGAGGACATAGTTTTTGGCCAGGTCAATATCTGCCAAGTCTTGGCTAGAAGTCACAATCTTGTATGGTGCCACAGTGACTTGAGCCTTGTTTGAGAGGAAGTCCTTTTCAAAGATGCGATTTTGGGAGATGCGAAGCAGGTCTGTCCCTTGTGGAAGTTGTCCATCTTTGATAACAACATCCAGACCGTCAGCATCGACATTCTCAAACTCATAAGTCAAGACATCGCAACGCTCCGCCAACTGACGGAGGGCATCCACATCGTTATAAGGTGCCACGATGATTTCCGCCACGCGAGAGGCTGGGCAATCAGCCGCAGGATCTAGCGCGATAACCTTGTGGCCCATGTAGATAGCAGAAATAGCCATCATTTGACCCAGCTGGCCGCCACCGATAATTCCGATTGTTTTAGATGAGCTCATTTGACGACTCCTCTGCAATTTTTCCTTGTTCTTCTGCAAAAGCTGCCAAAGCTGTCGCGATAGCCTGATCCTCTACTGAGAGGAGACGGAGGGCGAAGAGAGCCGCATTTGTCGCACCAGCTTCACCAATAGCCATTGTCGCAACAGGTACCCCACCCGGCATCTGCACGATAGAATAGAGCGAGTCCACGCCACTAAGAGCACGTGATTTGACTGGTACACCAATGACAGGAAGGGTTGTTTTGGCAGCTACCATACCTGGCAAATGGGCTGCGCCACCCGCACCTGCAATAATGATCTTGATACCGCGACTCCGTGCTTCCTCGGCATGTTTGAACATGAGGTCAGGTGTGCGGTGGGCAGAGACAACTTTCTTTTCGTAGGCTACACCGAAGCGGTCTAGGACTTCTGCTG
>CBDFAU010000018.1:0-40130 GCA_965245755.1 Streptococcus mitis
TACCGACGAATTAATAAGGCGATTAGGAAATTCGCCATAGCGATTTCCGTAACGATAGAAGACTATTTCAGAGTCCCTAGCCTTAATCGAATTGTGACATGAGGAGGTAAAAACGATGTCTTTTTACCGACGAATTAATAAGGCGATTAGGAAATTCGCCATAGCGATTTCCGTAACGAGAGGAGACTGTTTCACAGTCCCTATCGTTAATCGAATTGAGCTTGTACGAATGCAAGAGCACCTTTTCCATCACGAGTTAATTTGATGTATTGAGCGCCTTCTGTTTTCGCAAGTTTAATACCGAGTTTATCTGTTTCTGCTTTCATATCTTCAAAGTTTGAAGCAACTTGAGGAGCAAGGATAACAAGATTAAACTCTGGCAACATTTCACGGTGAGCACCATAGCCACCTGCTGCTGCTTTCACAGGAACATTGTATTCTGCAGCTGCCTTATTCAAAGCATTCGCAAGAAGTCCACTTGTCCCTCCACCTGCACAGAGAACGAGGACATTTGTTTCTTCAGTGATTGTATTTTGTGCTGCTTCTACACCAGCTTTTTCAAGAATAGCATCTGCTTTTGCAGTGTTGAAGTTCGCAGCAACTTTTTCTTTCAATTCATCATTAGATTTACCTGAACGTTCTTCTTCAAGAATTTGTTCATCATATACTTTAAGGAATGGATAGTAAATGACTACGTCAACCACGATTAGAAGGGCAGCAAGAATGAATGATAGAACTTGGAAGTTAGTTCCAAGAACTAGACCTAGTGGAGCTGGAGTTGTCCATGGTAGATTAGCAGTAAATGAGTTCATTCCAAGAGTTTCAATAAAGAATTTAAAGATCCATACATTTGCGATAGGAGCAAAAATAAATGGAATGAAGAAAATCGGGTTCAATACAAGCGGTGCACCAAACAAGATTGGTTCATTTACACCGAAGAATGTAGGAACTACTGAAGCACGACCAATTGCACGGTTACGTTTAGATTTTGTTAACCACATGAACATGAATGGAACAACCAGTGTCGCACCAGTACCACCCATGGTAACGATAAACATTTGTGTACCAGAAGTAAGAATTTTGTCAGCGTGCATACCTTGTTGAAGAAGGTTCAAGTTGACTTCGGCATTTGCATAGGTAATAGCTGCGATAGCAGGCTCAACGATAGATGGACCATGGATACCAACAAACCAGAAGAAGGCAAAGGCACCAAAGATAATGGTAATACCTAGATAGCCATCAGCTGCAGAGAATAATGGTGCAAAGAATTTGCCGATTGATTCAGCTACGCTTGCACCAACAAAATGACGAGCTAGTAAATCAAGAGCATAAAGAGAAACCACTGATAGAGTGAATGGAATCACATCTTTAAAGACTTGTGAGATATTTGGTGGAACTTCGTCAGGCATACGAATAGTGACGTTGTTCTTAACACAAACCTTATAGATGGCTACAGTAACAAAGGCTGCAAGGAAGGCTGAAAGCAAACCTTTTGTCCCCAAGAATCCAGTAGCTAGACCATTTTCGATAGGATCAGCTGCCAACATCAACAAACCGACAATCGCTGCCAACAATGTTGACATATAGTTGATTTGATTGGTTTTTTCCATGCTACGGTTTACTGAGTCGGTCAATGACTTGGCTGTTGTACCAGCTACCAAGAGAGCTAAAATACCCATTGAATAGCTGTAAGGTTTCATGAGGAGATTAACAACATCATCAGACCATTTAAAGCCCCATGAGTTTGGTACAAAGGCAATCAAGATAAAAATACTTGAGAAGAGAATAACAGGCATACCCGCAATGAAACCATCACGAATAGCACGAAGATAGATATTACGAGATAATTTCTCAAAGAAAGGTTTTCCTTTCTCAATAAATGCAATTAGTTTATTCATTATTTAACTCCTCTCTTGTAGAGTTCAATTAAATGGTGCATCAAATCTTTTAATAAGATAGTTGTCATCAAGTGGTCTTGGCCATGCATCATGGTTACACTATAGGCTAAGTCCTCACCTGAAGCTTCCTTAGTTAATAGACTTGTTTGCGCGTGGTGAGCCTCTGCGATACAGCTACCAGCTTCCTCTACAAGAGCATCCGCTTTTGCAAAATCACCAGCTTCAGCAGCCTTTAAGGCTTCCAATAATTTTGAACGAGCATCGCCAGCATAGGCTACGATTTCAAAACCTAACAATGTTACTTCTTCTCTATTCATGATAGAATTCTCCTTATATATTTTTAAATAAATTTTTATGACAATAAACGTTGGATATGTAGAACTAGATAAACTCGTTCACTTTTATACAAATCAAGACCCGTATGTTGCGTAATCACATCATAGATCTTGGAACCAATCTCAAACGCTCTGGGATAGGATTGTTTAATATGGTCTTCCATATCCAGAAGTGATTGGTTATCATCTCTAGAGCGGTCTAAATAATCCAAGAAATAATTCAAATGTATCATAAAGCGATCATAGAAATGGTTATTCTCTTTGGTTCGTTGAATTGCATAGTCCGTTAAAACTTCTTCAACATTCCTGAGAATTTCTTTCCTCTTATCAATCGACTCCACAAGTTCCACTTCATTTTCACCTTCGGCATTAATGAAATGATAAGCAATCCGAATAATTTCGTCCTCAGGAAAATTATCCGATAGTTTCTGACGGTAAATTTCAAATGCTTCATTTGCGATTTGAAAAGCGACAGGATACTTAGTGGAAATATCTGGCAGATTACTATCCTTGTACCTTCCTTGTGCTAGAGCTTGGTAAGAACAGTAAATATGATCTGTCAAGGTTACGTAGAGATACTCTTGAATCGGATAATGATATTTCTTTGATAGCTTATCAATGATTTCATAAGTCACTGTGATAAAATCAAGCGGAACATCTTTGAGGAGAGCCATAAAGTTTTCTCTTGACTCTTCGGTCTTCATCCGAAAGATTTTCTCAACCTGATGTTCAGCAATCAAATCTCCCTTCTTCTTTCCAAATGTAATCCCCTTACCAATCACAATCACTTCTTCTCCTTTATCATTTCTGACAAGCGAAACATTGTGATTTATTGGATTTAGAATTCGATACATGTCAACCTCCTTTTATATCTTAAAGGTATATTAGTACAAAAAATGACCACAAATGAACTAGAAAATCAGCCGATTTCTAATTCACCTGTGATCATGCCTAATATTACTTAGTAACACTCACCTTGTATTAACTTGTGATTTAAGTATAGCACAAGTAAGTTATTTTGTAAACCTTTACATACAACTTTTTTTAAATTTTTTTAGATTCATGTTCCTAACCTAGGAGGACTTTCTTACACGCGTTCTTTCCATGAAGTCGCTGTTGTTTGAAGAACTTTGTTCAATTCGTCAATGTTTTCAAAACCAGTTGTACGAAGCCATTCGCGAGCTGCTGCTTCACCATCTTTGATGTATGCTTCAACTGATCCAGCCCATGTAGCACGGCCACAAAGAACACCATTGAAGTTTGCACCTGATTCGTGGGCAAATACAAGAGTGTCTTGGAAAAGTTTAGCTGATACACCAGCACTCAAGTAGATGTATGGCAAGTTAGTTGCTTCATCTTGTGCTTTGAAGAAGGCTGCTGCTTCTTCACGTGTGTAAACTACTTCACCTTCAGCGAAGCCTTCAACATATTTAATGTTAACAGGAACTTCAACTTTCAATACATCAATGTTAAAGCGTGGGTCTGAGAAGACTTTCATAGCACCAATAACTTTGTGTGGTTTTACTTTCGCATATTCTACAGAACCAGCGTCAGCAATTTTTTCATCGTAAGCTAGGATTTCAAGGAAGAATGGGATATCTTCAGCCACACACTCAGAACCGATACGTTCGATATAGGCTTGTTTCTCTTGGTTAAGTTCGTCTGAGCTATCTACATCATAGTAAAGCAAGAATTTAACTGCATCTGCACCTTCTTCTTTAATACGTTTTGCAGACCAAACATCCAAGCAGTCTGGCAAGCGTTTTGTGCTTGTTGTATCATAACCTGTTTTCTCATAAGCGAGAAGAAGGCCAGCTTTTTCATCAAGAGCTTTAGTTGCTGGAAGTCCATATTCAGGGTCAAGAAGCATAGATGATGCGTATTTAGTCAATTCATCTGCTACCAAGACTTTAAGTTCTTCCATTTGAGCTACAGTTGGTTCTTCTGTTTGGTGTTGAGCCATGAGGCGTTTCAAAGCACCACGTTGGTCAAATGCAAGAGCTGAGATGATACCATTTTCATCAGAA
The DNA here is from genome assembly GCA_965245755.1 of Streptococcus mitis. GTDB lineage: Bacteria > Bacillota > Bacilli > Lactobacillales > Streptococcaceae > Streptococcus > Streptococcus mitis_DY. Next base: position 4,261 of record CBDFAU010000018.1, read on the forward strand.
AGTTTTTCTAAGCGTGCACGTTTTTGTTCTGTTAAAGCCATTTTATACCTCTTTTACTATTAATTGATCATATAGAGCTTGATAGTTGGCCATATTGACATGACCAGTCATTTTTTCTTGAGCATTGAGCATACCAAGGACATTTGCCTTGATGAGTAATTCTGCATCCGATTCTTTATGAAGTAAACCTGAAGAAATTCCAGCAACTGTAGAATCTCCAGATCCAACAGGGTTGACTACCTGAATTCTAGGAATATCTACCTTGTAGAAAGTGTCACCATGTTTGGCAAAGGCACCGTTAGCACCAAGTGAAACGATAATCCATTCAATCCCTGCAAACAAAGGTTCTTGAAGGACTTCTTTTAATTCATCCAAATCCTCAGAAACTTCTCTTCCAAGAAGCTGAGATAATTCCTCATTATTTGGTTTGATGACTGTTGGTTTATGTGGTGATTCAAGAACAGCCTGAAGAGCAGCACCAGAGCAGTCCAAGACTACAGGTTTACCAGCTTGATTAGCAAGTTCTACTAAGCTCGCATAGTAATCAACTGGAAGACCAGCTGGGAGACTACCTGAAATAGCGACTACTTCAACTGAATCCAGGAGATTTTTGAAATGTACCAAAAAGTCTTGACCTTCCTGCTCCAATACAACAGGACCTTTTTCAAGAACTTCTGTTTGATTGTCTCCGTGGAGAATAGCGATACAGTTCCGAGTTTCTCCCTGAATTGAGAAGAAATCTTTCTTTACTTGATCATCGATATTTTCAACCAAAAACTCACCAAGTTTGCCACCCACTAAACCAGTAGCAAGAACAGAATCCCCAAATTCTGAAAGTACTCGGGTAACATTGAGTCCCTTACCACCAGCCGTTTTGGTTACATCCACCACACGATTGACAGTATCAATCTTCAACTCATCCAAGGGATAGGAAATATCAATGGACGGATTCATTGTGACTGTTAAAATCATAGGTCACCTCTTAGTCGTGGTATTCACCGCGATCCCATTTTTCAAGGAATTCTGTAAAGAAGTTTGCATCTGCTTGATGAGCATTGTGAGTTTCAACGTGCTCAATTTTAGCGATCAATTTTTTGTTTTCTTCAGATGGTTTGTATTCAGCATGGATGAAAGCTTCAATGATATCACACATGAGCAATTCACCAGTAATCTTACCACCGAAACCGATAACGTTGGCATTGAGTTCTTCTTTAGCATAAAGGGCTGTTGTCATATCACGAACCAAGGCAGAGCGTACACCTGGAACTTTGTTAACAGCGTTATTGATACCAACACCAGTACCACAGATACATACCCCAAGATCAGCTTGACCGCTAGTTACGGCTTCACCAACTTTTTTACCAAAGATTGGGTAGTGAGTACGTGTATGGTCATATGTACCAAAGTCAATGACTTCATATCCTTTTGATTTCAAAAATTCTGAAACCGCCATTTTTTCATCTGTTACGATGTGGTCACATCCAATTGCAATTCTCATTTTTAACTTACCTTTCTTACTGTAATCTAATTAGCACATTTTGTTCAACATGTCGACACGAATTTGGTGACGTCCACCATCGTATTTACCGTTAACAAATCCTTTAGCGATATTTTTAGCCAATTCATCACCAACAAGTTGTGCACCCATAGTGATCATACGTGAGTTGTTGTGACCACGAGTCATATAAGCTGAACGTTCGTCAGATACCTCTGCAGCAACCATTCCTTTAATCTTAGTTGCAACCATAAATGGACCAGCCCCATAAGCATCAATCACGATACCAAGGTTTTGTTCTTCTTTGTTTACTTCTGCAGCAACAGCAAGAGTCACATCAACAAAGTCTTGACCATCAGCTGTAACATCCACAACGTGGAAGTTCTCTTTTTCCAAGAAGTCTTTCACAACTTCTTTCAATCTCAAACCTGCAGCATCTGCACCGATAACAATAGACATATTGTATACTCCTTTTTATTTTTCTAGGCTAGTAAAACCTTTTATAGTTAGCAGTTTACCTACAAAAAGCTTTCTAGCAGTTTATTGACAAATTGGATTGAATGAGATGAATGACACCTTATTCAAGTTTAGGAAACCAGTTTCCTAGAAATAATCCTTCTCCACGAAAGAGAATATAACAAGTGATTGTTTGTTTGTTACAAACATCATTTGTTGTTTACAAACATAATATACTCCTATTTTCTGAAAAAGTCAACAGTTAGTGTTTGTTTTTGTGTTTTATTTTTTAATCTAAAAAATTTCGATGTCAAAACCAATTTGATCTACTCGACCAGGTTCTAGGAGACGAACATTCTTCTTATCTTCTAGATGATCTCCTTCTTCAAGGGATGTTGACAATCCAGACCATGGTTCAAAAGCAATGAAAGGACCTTTATTAAAAGTTGACCAGATAATGAGATTTGAGAACTCTGCAAAGTGCACTTTCAATCCCTTATCATGTTTACGAGAACGAAGGGCAATTGTTCTAGATTGCAATTCATCTAAGGTGACTGCATCCGTGCTGAAAAGATCATAACTAAGATCTATTTCTTTTTGCCCCTCTAGCCATGGACTTCTATCTTGAAAATCAAGCATACCCGTTTCTGGGAAAGGACGTGGAACAGAGCAAGTCTCTTCTTTCTCAAACTCTATATAGTAATCTTCATAGACTTCATCATCAAGTAGAGGACAATTAAATCCTGGATGTCCACCAATAAAGTAAGGCATGACCTTGCTAGTTTCTTTATTGAAAATCTTGTATTGAGTCCTTACTGTCTTGCCAGTAAGGATATAAGTAATCTCTAGGCGGAAATGATAAGGATAGTTTTGATAGCTATTCTCATCGTCTTCAATTGCAAAAGTTACACTCTTTTCTGTCTGTTCAACTAATTCAAATTCTTTCTTACGGACCAAACCATGACGAGGAATCTTTCCTCGACTTTCTTGTCCCTTCTCATCTATATAGAGGGCTGTATCCTCTCTCAATGAACCACAAATGGGGAAGAGAACAGGAGCTTGTCCACTCCAATAAGTAGCATCCCCTTGCCACAAATACTCAAGACCCTCAGCATCTTTTATAGAAGAAAGAGCCCCACCAAAACTGTTAAATTCAACTCTTAATTGTTCTGATTTTAATTCAATTACCATTATTCTCTCCGATTTCTTGATAGTTTATAAAAAACTAGGCTGTCACTCCTAAAAGGTATGACAACCTAGTTTCAACAATTTACATTTTATAGGAGCGCATTATTTTGCTTTTGCTGCGTACTCTTCGTTACGTTTGATCATTTGTTTTCTGTACCAAGCAAAGATACCGATATAGAATACAAGGAAGACTACAGCACCAAGGATTGCTTTGATATCACCAGTTGTAGTGTTACCAATTGTCCAACCAAGAAGTTTTTCGATTGGTCCTTCAAGAGTTGAGTGAGTAATCAATTGAGTTTGGCTCACACCTGCTGGGAAGGCACCTACACCTTTAGCAAGTTCTGTTGCAAATGGTGCAATAAGTGTACCTGAAAGAAGGAAGAGTGGCAACAAGAGTGTTCCGAAGATAATCATACGGAGCAATTTACCACGTGTTACAACCAAGAGAGCTGGAGTAACACCCATTGCGATGATACCTGCAAGTGGCAAGATACCATTTCCGACGTTTGAAAGAAGCACCGCTTCAATCAACATGATTGGTGCAAGTACGTTAGCACAAGCCCAGATTTCAGCACGACCAGCGATGAAAGGCCAGTCAAGACCGATGTTGAACTTACGTCCTTGAAGACGTTTAGTAGCAACGTTTGTAATACCTTGTGAAAGTGGTTCTACGGCTGCGATGAACCATGAACCGATCAGTGAGAAGAGTTCCAAAGATACACCGGCTGTCAAACCAAGAGACAACCAACCTTTAATAACAAGTTCCCATGAAGATGCATCTTCTACTCCAGCAACTGGATGTGGAGTTCCCATCAAACCAATAACGATACCAAGAATGAAACCGATGAAGAATTTAGATCCCCAGAAACCGATTTTCTTGTTCAATTTAGCAGCATCAAAGTCATATTTATCAAGACCTGGCAAAACTTTATCAAAAATCTTATCCAAGACCATGATAACTGGATTCATCATGTAGTTCATGTGAGTTGAAGTCATTGGTGATGAACTTGGTGCATTAAGAAGGTCGTCGAATGTTGGTTTCATCAAATCAGAGTTGATGATCTTCAAAATACCTACAAGTACAACTGCTGCTGTCGCGATGAAGAGTGAAACCCCTTGGCTTACACCATTGTTGTCTGCATACCATTTGATCAAAAGACCAGTGATTGACAAGTGCCAGATATCGAAGATATCGACATCAAGTGTGTCTGTTTTCTTCATTGCAAGCATCACAACGTTGACAATCAACATTACAAGCAAGAAGTAAAGTGTCCAAGCAGATCCCCAAGTGATGGTAGCAAGTGGTGCCCAACCAACGTCAGTGATGTTCAATTGAATACCAGTGTTTTCAACGAATTTCGCAAGTGATGCTGAGAAAGCTCCGTTGAGCATACCGATGATAGCACCGATACCAGTAAGGGCGATGGCGAGCTTGATACCACCTTCAAGCGCTTTGGAGAATTTCACTCCAAAAAGTAGGGCCAACACTGTCAAAATGATCAGCATGATGATAGGGCCACCCATAGCCAAGATAGGTTTAAAGATATCGTTGGCCAGATTGATAATGACATCCATAATAGTTCCTCCCTTTTTATAGTTATATGAATGTTAACAAATTAAAATTAGCTTAATCCGTGTTCTTTGATAGCTGCTTCAATATTGTCAAATACTGGAGCACTCATTGCTGGGATACGGAATAAGATTGGTCCAGCTTCGATAACTGGAATACCTGGGTCAAAACCAAGATCTGTAGCAGCAATTGGTGTGAAGATGTCATAACCTTTGATAAGGTCTTCATTAACGTCTTTGACCATTACCGCATCACAGTGAACATCGAAACCGCGGTTTGAAAGTTCTTCTTCAAGAGCACTTTTAATTTGGTGGCTTGAGTTAACACCTGCACCGCAGGCAGCAAGAATTTTAATCATATGGATTTCCTCCGATTTAATATTTTTAATAGACAAGATTAAGCAATTGCTTCAGCAATATAAGCATAGATGGCTTCTGGTTCAGAAATTTTTGATAGGTCTTCAAGATGACCATTTCCAGTAAAGAAGTCCATCAACTGAGCAAGAATGTTCGTTTGACTTGAACTTGAGTTATTAATGATAAAGAAGAGCAAGGATACTTCTACTTCCTTATCTGGCGCAATCATATTGTGGAAAGTCACTGGTTTTTCTAATCGAACTACCACAACTTTTTCGGCAAGATTATGAACAATATCTGTGTGAGGAATAGCCACATTCGGCAAATCCTTACCCAAAAATTCCATATCTAAGCCAGTTGGAAATGACTTTTCACGCGTGATCAGGGCTTCACGATAGGTCGGAGTCACAATTTCTCGTTTTTCCAATAAAGTTGCGACCTGATCAAAGAGATGTTCTTGATTATCCGCTTCTAAGCAAAACACAAGGTTTTTGTCAAAGAAATGATCTAATCCCATAAGGTTTTCCCTTCTTTCCATTAACTTTATGCTATAAGTATAACACTATATGAAATCGTTGTCAATATTTTTTGTTGTTTTTTGTCCTTTTTTTGATTATTTTGTTTATTTTTTATCTTTACAATCAAAACAAACATTTAAAACAAACACTTTAAACGATTTAATCCTATTCTAAATCCAAAAAAACAGGCCTATTTAAGCCTGTTTTACTATTGATTCTGATATAAATTTCCTGTAAACAAGGAAAAGTAATTATGACAAGTTATTCTTCATCCATACTCAAGACGCTGAGGAAGGCTTCTTGTGGAACTTCTACTGATCCAATGGCTTTCATCCGTTTCTTACCAGCTTTTTGTTTTTCAAGGAGTTTACGCTTACGAGAAACGTCACCACCATAACATTTAGCAAGTACATTCTTACGAAGGGCTTTGATATCTGTACGAGCCACAATCTTGTGTCCAATAGCCGCTTGGATTGGGACCTCAAATTGTTGACGAGGAATAATTTTCTTGAGCTTATCAACGATGAGTTTCCCACGTTCATAGGCAAAGTCCTTGTGAACGATAAAGCTGAGGGCGTCCACCTTGTCTCCGTTGAGAAGGATGTCCATTTTCACCAGTTTAGATGGGCGATACTCTGACAATTCGTAGTCAAAGCTTGCATAACCACGTGTCGAAGACTTAAGCTTATCAAAGAAATCAAAGACGATTTCAGCAAGTGGAATTTGATAAATAACATTGACACGATTGTCATCAATATAATCCATAGTCACAAAGTCCCCACGCTTGCGCTGAGCTAGCTCCATCACTGCTCCGACGAACTCCTGTGGTACCATGATTTGCGCCTTAACATAAGGCTCTTCAATGGTCGCAATCTTGGTAGGATCTGGGAACTCAGATGGGTTAGACACATCCATAGACTCACCGTCGGTCAAATTAACTTTGTAAATAACAGACGGAGCTGTCATGATGAGGTCAATATTGAACTCACGCTCTAAACGTTCCTGGATAACATCCATGTGGAGAAGTCCAAGGAAACCACAACGGAAACCAAATCCAAGTGCCTGAGATGTTTCTGGTTCAAACTGAAGACTAGCATCATTCAGCTGCAATTTTTCTAGGGCTTCACGAAGGTCATTATACTTGTTTGACTCAATTGGGTAGAGACCTGCAAAGACCATAGGGTTCATCTGCTTGTAGCCATGTAATGGCTCTGCCGCAGAATTGGTTGCCAAAGTAACGGTGTCCCCGACACGAGTGTCCTGAACCGTCTTAATAGAAGCCGCAATATAACCAACGTCACCAGTCGCAAGGAAATCACGACCAACAGCTTTCGGCGTGAAAATACCAACTTCTGTCACATCAAAGGTCTTGCCATTACTCATAAGCTGAATCTTATCGCCAGGTTTGACCACTCCGTCCATGACACGCACTTGGAGGATAACCCCACGGTAAGCATCGTACACAGAGTCGAAAATCAAGGCCTTAAGTGGCGCCGTTACATCACCCGTTGGAGCCGGTACTTTTTCTACAATTTGCTCGAGAATTTCTTCGATACCGATACCAGCTTTGGCAGATGCTAAAACTGCTTCGCTGGCATCCAAACCAATCACATCCTCAATCTCTGTGCGTACACGCTCAGGGTCTGCAGCAGGCAGGTCAATTTTGTTAATGACTGGCATAATTTCCAAATCATTATCCAAGGCTAGATACACGTTGGCGAGGGTTTGAGCCTCAATCCCTTGAGCGGCATCTACCACCAAAATCGCTCCCTCACAGGCAGCTAGCGAACGTGAAACTTCATAGGTAAAGTCAACGTGCCCCGGCGTGTCAATCAAGTGAAAAATATAAGTTTCCCCATCTTTTGCAGTATAATTCAGCTCAATGGCATTCAACTTAATGGTAATCCCACGTTCCCGTTCTAAATCCATGCTATCCAAAAGCTGGGCCTGCATTTCACGACTTGAAACGGTCTCAGTCTTTTCCAAAATGCGGTCTGCAAGAGTCGATTTCCCATGGTCAATATGGGCGATAATAGAGAAGTTACGAATCTTCTCCTGTCGTTTTTTCAATTCTTCTAAGTTCATGATTCTCTTCCTTTCAGGGTATCTATTTATTATAAATTGTTTTTGATATTTTGACAAGACCATACCCTGCTAGGAGTACTAATCTTCAGCGACAAAGCCGTCATTTTCGATAAAGTGGTGTTCTGTCATTCCTTGGTCAGTAAAGACAATCCCATGAAGGACACCACCATAAACAGCTCCTCCATCCATTCCAATCTTGCCATCTTCTGTAGTCCAAAGCTCAGCTGTACCACGCACTTGCTTCAACAAACCATAGACCGGTGTATGGCCAAAGACAATGATTTTTCCAGTATGATTTTCTGCTTCGTGGAATGGTTTTCTAAGCCAAACTTTTTTATAATCTGTGGTTTCGTGCCAGTCATCCAAGGTCAAATCAATACCTGCGTGAACGAAGATATACTTGTCTGTCTCTACCACAAACGGCATTTGACGAATAAATTCGACCAAGTCTGCTGCTTCAGTAGCAACACGCTTGGCATCTTCTACTCCATCAACTGGTGCATCCAAGGGACGACCTAGGATAGAGTTAATGGTTGTATCTCCACCATTACGACGATAGTGGTCATAGCTTTCTTCTGGGTCATCGAGCCAAGTCAAAAACATATACTCGTGGTTTCCTGACAGACAGATAGCCCCTTGATTGTCCACCAAGTCCTTGACCATTTCAAGGACACGGCGACTATCTTCACCACGGTCAATCAAGTCCCCTAGAAAGAGCAACTGGGTCTGACCATCCCATGTTTTGAGAAGGTCTTCTAGCATCCCAGCTTTTCCGTGAACGTCTCCAATTACATAATAGTCTGTCATCTTATTTCTCCCTGTTTCTCAACAATTCTCTAGCTTGCGTCAGGGCTGCTTCCGTCACATCATCACCTGCCAACATCTTAGCAACTTCTTCCACTCGCTCTTCAACCGTCAAGAGACGAACAGTCGAAACTGTTGAATGGTCATTACTAATCTTCTCAATAAAGAATTGATAATCCGCAATCGCAATCACTTGTGGTAAATGGGAAATAGCCAGAACCTGACCATGTTGGCCAATCTTGTGAATCTTCTGTGCAATAGCCTGAGCTACACGACCTGAAACTCCTGTATCCACCTCATCAAAGACTATGCTGGTCTTGCCTTCTTTACGTGAAATGGCAGACTTAATGGCTAGCATGAGACGAGATAATTCCCCTCCAGAAGCAACCTTGACCAAGGGTTTAAAGTCTTCGCCAGGGTTGGTTGAAATATAAAACTCGATCGTTTCATTTCCCTCACGACTGAATTTGCCCTTGCTAAAACGAACCTGAAACTGGGCTTTTTCCATATAGAGATCCTGCAGTTCTTGTTTAATCTCAGCTTCTAGCTGCTGAGCCAAGTCATGACGAGCAGAGGCAAGCTGACCTGCCAAATCGACAAGATTGACTTCTAACTTCTTAAGCTCTGCTTCCATGTCCTCAGATGAAAGGTTATTTCCTGTCAAGAGATTGTATTCTTCCGTAATCTTGGCAAAATAAAGCAAGACATCGTCTACAGTCCCACCATACTTACGGGTAATGGTATGAAGGAGGTCCAAACGATTCTCAACCTGCATAAGACGATTGCCGTCAAAATCAAGGTCCTCAATGATTGCCTCTAAACGTTTGCTAATGTCTTCTAAGACATAGTAGGTCTCAGACAGAGAGCTTGAAATTTCACGGTATTCAGAGTCATACTCTTCGACACTTTCCATATCATTCATGGCTGAACGAACATTAGCCAGACTTGAAAAGTCTTCATTGTCCAACATACTGTAGGCATTGGTCAGTGTATCCGCAATATTTTTATGGTTGAGCAGTTTATCACGCTCTTGATTGAGAGCCAAATCTTCTCCAGCCTGCAGGTTTGCTGCCTCAATCTCTGCCATTTGAAATTCCAACATTTCGATACGTGCCTTGTGTTCTTGTTGGTTTTTCTTGACTTCCAGAACCTGCTTACGCATTTTCCGATAAGCATCAAAACTCGTCTGATAGGTTTCTTTCAAGTCCCAAAAAGCTACTTCGCCGAATTCATCCAACATCTGAATATGCAGTTGGGGACGCATTAACTCCTCTTGGTCATGCTGACCATGAATGTCCACAAGATGTTGCCCAATAGCACGCAATACAGACAGATTAACCATCTGACCATTTACACGACTGATACTACGACCATTTTGCAGAATTTCTCGACGGATGATAATCTCATCACCCATTTCTAAACCTTGCTCATCAAAAATTTCCTGTAAAAGGCGACTATTCTCAACTGAGAAAAGCCCCTCTATCTCTGCCTTTGGCGCCCCATGACGAATAACATCTGTCGTAGCACGAGCTCCCAACATCATATTCATGGCATCAATGATAATCGACTTCCCTGCACCCGTTTCACCAGTCAGGACAGTCATCCCCTTTTCAAAATTGAGGGAAATAGCCTCAATAATGGCAAAGTTTTTTATCGAAATTTCAAGTAACATATAGACCTACCAATTTTTTACTTGTTCAAAGATTTCCTCAGCTAGACTTTCACTTCTGGCAATGACTAATATCGAACTATCATCAGCTAAACAGCTAAAAATCTTATCCGCAAAAGTCTCGGTTAACTGAGCTTTTACAAAAGCTGTATTTCCTGGGATGACTTGGAGATTGATCATCTTGTCCATCAATTCTGCCGATTCGATATTGTCTTCAGCCAGTTGCAAACTTTTCACGATTGATTTTGGCAATTCATAGACATAGGTGTTGTCTCTCAAAGGAATTTTGACAATACCCAGCTCTTTGATATCCCGTGATACCGTTGCTTGAGTAGCAGTGATTCCTGCCTCTTTCAAATGTTCTACAATTTCTTCTTGTGTACCGATTTGATAATCTGTCACAAATCGTCTAATTTTTTCAAGTCTCTCTTTTTTATTCATTTTTAAATTGACTATGCGCCCTCTCTACTACTTCTTCAATCTCAGCAAGAACCTGATTGCTTGCTGACTCTTCTTTTTTCAAATACGCTAAAAACTCAATATTTCCATGTCCACCTTGGATGGGAGAAAAGTCCAAACCAAGAACTGAAAAGCCTTTCTCTACTGCCATAGCTGTGACAGATTCAAGGACATTTTGGTGAACCTTGGAGTCTCGAATGATTCCATTTTTCCCAATCTGCTCACGACCTGCCTCAAACTGAGGTTTGACAAGTGCTACCACCTGACCTTGATCAGCCAGCACTCGGTGCAAGGTTGGAAGAATCAGACTGAGGGAAATGAAACTCACATCAATACTGGCAAAGCTCGGTTCCTGCTCGAAATCAGTCTTTTCAGCATAGCGGAAATTGAACTGCTCCATGCTGACAACCCGTGGGTCTTGGCGTAATTTCCAAGCCAATTGATTTGTACCAACATCGACTGCAAAGACCAACTCGGCACCATTTTGCAACAAGACATCGGTAAATCCTCCAGTAGAGGCCCCGATATCAATCGTTGTTGCCCCTTCCACTGATAATTCAAAGACCTGCAAGGCCTTTTCCAGTTTCAAACCACCACGACTGACATACTTGAGTTTCTCCCCCTTGAGTTTTAGCTCGATGTCATCTGGAATTTTCTCTCCTGGCTTGTCAAACCGTTCTCCATTAAGGACTGCTACGACTAGGCCAGCCATGACACCACGTTTGGCCTGCTCTCTCGTTTCAAACAAGCCCTGTTTATAAGCTAGTACATCCACTCTTTCCTTAGCCATTGATTCTCAAACTTTCTACTACTTTCACAATTGATTCTATCTCAAAAGGAACCTGCTGGGCAATATCTTCTAATTTGGCATTAGCTTGGTCCAAGGTTTGGTTACAAAAGGCAATAGCCTCTTCCAAGCCCAACAAGGCTGGATAGGTTGACTTTTCTGCCTGCAGGTCCTTTTGTGGCGTCTTGCCGATTTCCTCAAAACTGGCGGTCACATCTAACACATCATCTCGAACTTGAAAAGCAAGTCCAATCAATTCCCCAACAGTTTTCAGCTTCACCTGCATTTCAGGTGACAATTCGGCTATAATAGCAGCAGCTTGGAAGGGATAGGCTAGTAGTCTTCCAGTCTTATTGGCATGAATGGTCTGAAGTTCTTCCAAAGTCAGAATTTGGTGTTCACCCTCCATGTCCAAAACCTGCCCTGCCACCATACCCAGACTACCTGAAGCAAGAGATAAGTTGGCAATCAAGTCCACCTTGATCTGACTTGGCAAATCTGCCTGCGCTATCAAAGCATAAGGATCTAGGAATAAAGCATCTCCAGCCAAAATTGCCATAGCTTCACCAAATTTCTTATGATTGGTCAAACGTCCCCGACGGTAATCATCATCATCCATAGCTGGAAGATCATCATGAATCAAGCTCCCTGTATGAATCATTTCCAAGGCCGCAGCCACCTGCGCATGAGCAGGTTTGATGGCAATATGCAAGGCTTCCAAAACTTCTAACAAGAGAAAAGGCCGAATACGCTTGCCACCAGCATGAATGGAATAGAGAACAGACTCTCGCAAACTAGAGGCAAACTGCTGGTCTCCATAAAAGTCTTCCAAAGCCGACTCAACAAGAGCTAATTTTTCTTGCTTATTCATTCAAAATCACTTTCTGTTCCGTCTTCTTGCATAACCTTGACCAAGGTCTTTTCAGCCTTGTCCAGCTTCGCTTGGAGTTCTTTTGACAAGACCATACCCTTTTGAAAGGCAGCAATAGCATCTTCCAGAGCAATTTCACCATTTTCCAAACTTTGGACAATGGTTTCCAGTTCTGCTAGATTTTCCTCAAATTTCTTTTGTTTTGACATCTTTAACCTCTAATTCTACTTGACCATCTCGCATCAAAAGCGTCACTTGGTCTGTTCTCTTTAAATTCTCAACCGAATCTACAACGGACTCTTCTTTTTTGACAATAGCATAACCACGCGCCACGATTCGACTGGTATCCAACATCAGCAAGGCTTCCGAAAGTCGTTTCACCTCAGCAACCTTGGCATCATAAACCAAAGCCATTTGGCTACGGAGGAGCTTGTCCAACTGACCAAGACGATCTTGATAACGTTGGATTTTAGTAACAGGTGATAATTGTACCAGTCGATGCGTCCTTTCTTGGACGACTTGTTTGTTATCAGAAATCCGTGTTCGCAAACTTTGTTTTAAGCGCAGTTGCAGCTGATCCAAGCGTTGCAAATAGCCATCATACAAGCGCTCTGGCTGTCTAAAGATAACAGACTGACTGCATTTTTTCAAAGCTTCTTGTTTCTTAGATAGGACATTTCGGACTGCTGTTGCCATTCGTTTTTCCTGATTTTGCAAATGAGTTAATAAATCCAACTTGGTCACAGGTGTTGCCAGTTCAGCCGCAGCTGTTGGCGTCGCAGCGCGGCGATCTGCCACAAAATCTGCTAAAGTCACATCTGTCTCATGCCCCACACTAGAGATAACTGGCAAACGAGACTCAAAAATAGCTCGTACCACAATTTCCTCGTTAAAAGCCCAGAGATCCTCTATGGAACCTCCACCACGACCAATAATCAGCAAATCCAAATCGTCTCGTTGATTAGCACGCGCAATATTTCGAGCAATTTCCTCCGCAGAACCTTCACCTTGAACCTTGGTCGGATAGAGCAGAATATCGACACCTGGAAATCGCCTACTGACGGTCGTGATAATATCTCGAATAACGGCTCCACTGCGACTGGTTACTACACCAATTCTCTTAGAAAATTGGGGCAGAGGTTGCTTGAAACGTTCTTGAAACAGGCCTTCTTCTGTCAATTTTTTCTTGAGTTGTTCAAACTGAATCGCAAGCGCACCAACTCCATCAGGCTCTGCCTTTTCAATGATGATGGAGTAGCTACCACTTGGTTCATAGACCTGCACACGTCCAATCACATTGATTTTCATTCCTTCTTCCAGGTCAAAACCTAATTTCTGATAAATTCCAGACCAGATGGTCGCTTGAATGACTGCATGATCATCTTTTAGGGAGAAATATTGGTGAGTAGGTCGTTTACGAAAATTGGAAACTTGACCAGTTAAATAGACCCGTTCCAAGTAAGGGTCTTTATCGAATTTCATTTTCAGATACTTGGTCAAAGTTGTTACCGATAAATACTTTTCCATCTCCACCTACTATTCATTTTCTTGCTCTTTCATGGGTATTATTATACCAAAAATATGCCTAAAAATCTCCATTTATGTACCATTATGAGGGAAAAATAGAAAAAGGAGGCAAGGCCTCCACATCTGATTATTTACTGTTTCGAGCTTCTTCCAAAATCTTTGCAATCTTGGTCGTCAAAAGATCGATAGCCACTGTATTGCTTACTCCCTCAGGAATGACGATATCAGCATAACGCTTAGTTGGCTCGATAAACTGATGGTACATAGGTTTGACTACGCCTAAATACTGGTCAATAACACTATCAAGGCTACGGCCACGCTCTTCCATATCACGCTTGATACGACGAATAATGCGCACATCATCATCCGTATCCACAAAAATCTTAATATCCATCAAATCGCGCAGACGCTTGTCCTCCAAGACCAAAATCCCCTCAACGATAAAGACATCTTGAGGCTCTTGACGATAGGTCTTGTTGCTTCGTGTATGCTCTGTATAGTCGTAGGTCGGGATGTCCACCGGACGCCCTGCCAACAATTCCTTAATTTGCTCGATCATCAAATCTGTATCAAAGGCAAAAGGATGGTCGTAGTTGGTTTTGACACGCTCTTCAAAGGTCAAATGAGACTGATCCTTGTAGTATGAATCATGCTCAATCATGGAAATCTTTTCATCAGGAAAATGCGATAAAATGGCTCTTGAAACACTGGTCTTACCACCACCAGAACCACCTGTCACTCCGATAATGATTGGTCTATTTTGCATGCTATCCTCCGTTTTTTTATCCGTCGTCTATTCTATCATATTTTTTACAAAATTTATAGTCTGGTTTGGATAATCTAGGGGAAACAACACTCCTTACACCCCAGTTAGACTAGCTAAAAACCTTCCTTGGCTTGTAGAGATTGTCCCGTTTTTCTAGAATAGCTAACAATTTATCTCCTTCAAAAGCAGCTAATTCCTTATCCGACTGTTCTAACTCAATAAAACGACCAAAGCGTACTTCTGTAGCCTCTTCTTGAGTTAGGAAAACTTTGACAAGGTCTCCTGTCCCAATCTCTAGAGGATGAAGAAAGTCCAATTGGCCAGCCCCCACTTTTGCAGCAATTTCTTCCAAGGTAAGAGCATCTTCTAGCTGTAAACCAGCTGCACTAGTTCGAGTCAGGTGAGACATATGGGCCGCATAACCAAGCTTCTCTCCCAAATCAACTGACAATGTACGGATGTAAGTCCCTTTACTGCATTTTACACGAAAAGTAAAGCGTGCAAGATGACCCTCATAAGAAATTGGACTTGTCCGCTCAAATTGATAAATGGTCACCTGACGCTCTGGACGCTCTACTTCTTGACCAGCACGCGCATACTCATAGAGCTTGCGACCATTAACCTTAACCGCAGAGTACATAGGCGGAATCTGGGTAATAGGCCCAGTCAAGCTAGCGATTGCTTCATCGACAAGCTTTTCATCCAAGGGCGACAAAACGGATGTCTCAGCGACCACTTCCCCACTAGCATCCTCTGTCGTCGTGGAATAGCCCAGAGTGATTTCCCCCTCATATACCTTTCCCTCATCCTGCATAAACTCGACCATGCGTGTTGCCTTGCCAACCGCAATGGGCAAAACACCCACCACATCCGGATCCAGAGTCCCACCATGACCAATCTTTTTGGTTCCCAAAATCTTACGCAGTTTAAAAACCGCATCATGCGAGGTCATCCCCTCTTCTTTTTTTAAGTTGATAATACCGTTCATTTTTGCTTTCTAATTCCCTTTTCACTTTACATCAACATATTCTATCTTAGACAGATTTTAAAACTATATCAGCTTATTTTTCTAAATACTTCCTAGCTTCCTGAACATAAAAGAGTTCTGGATTTTCATGGGCGATACTTTCAAACAAACTACGGGCACGTTCTTCATCTCCTTTTAGCTGGGCATTGAGAGCGCCATAATAAGAAAACATGATTCGAGCTAACTTACTTTCTGGTTCAGTAATGTCGAAGTAGTCGTTCGCTTCTTTATTAAACATAATATCTTTTATGGCTTGGGCTTGAGCAACAAGTTTAGCTTTGCCTCCTTTAAAATCTGGTGCCTTGGACAATTGTTCCTCAAAGAAAGCAATATCTTGCGCATCTTGAAGATGAATGGAAACTGTTAATAGTTCAAAGCTTGATATTAAAAACGCAGGGGTTCTGAATCTCTTCCAAATTTTTTTCAAATCATATTTGGACATATTTTCCTTGGCAGCTTGAAAATCTCCTTTTAAATAAGCCACTCGACCTTGGATAATTTGGTAATTCTCACGATATGTTGCCCTAAAGGGCTTAATAGATTTTTCTGATTGAACTCTTAACATGTCTTCATATAGCTTAAGATCAATAGAATCGTGTAACACTAGAACAATAACTTTGCTTAGGACAAAACGTAGGTATAAGATCCAGATGACTACAAGTAGCATCAGTAAAGCGAGTATTAAACCCCACCGTTTTGTTTCAGGTTGACGTTCTAAAAAAATTGCTAATGCTCCTATAATCATTGATATAATATAACTTAACTGACTAATAGTCTCAATTTGTAGAAGAATATTCTCTGTCGCCCTACTTACTATTTTTTTAATTAATTTCATATATTACTCTCATTTCACTGATTCTAAATATTTTTTCGCTTCCTGAACATAAAAGAGTTCTGGATTTTCATGGGCAATGCTTTCAAACAAACTTCGGGCACGAGCCTCATCTCCTTTTAGCTGAGCATTGAGAGCTCCGTAATAAGAGAACATGATTCGAGCTAGCTTACTTTCTGGCTCAGTAATGTCAAAGTAGTCGTTTGATATTTTATTGCAATAGATATCAACAATAGCCTTTAAACTCAAAATTTCTTCCTGATATTTAAAATTTTTTGATTGAAAGTTACTTGTTAGACCTTCAATTTCTACCATCAATTCTTGCAATTCTATACAATCATTCAAATGAACCAAGTTTAGGATACTATAATACTTAATATTAAATACATAGTACATATTTTTGGATTTTTTTAGATTACTATTTTTTATTTTATTCAGCAATTCTAAACTATCTTGGAAGTGTCCTCTATAAAAGAACACTCTTGCATTTGCCAAATATTTTGGAAGAATCTGAACATTTCTATTTAAAGAATTTGCATCAGCTCTAGCAACTATATCTTGATACTTTGTTAAATTGATATCTTCAAATAAAATATCAATTAAAGCCTTATCTAGTAATATTTTAGATAGAAGAATAAACAATATAAGAAGGACAAGAGAAATTGTTAATACCTTTGTGTATGTGGTCGATGAATGGTTAAAAATATAGGCATAAGCAATTACTGTTGAAAACACTAAAAAATACAGCAAATATTTAAATATAATTTTAAGAAAGATTAATTCAATTTTATCAGCTGACCATGTTCTAATAATTTCTATAGTTCTTTTCATATAACACTCCTGTTTTTAAGATAATCTCACTCCCCCTTCAGTGCCTCAAATTTCGCTTTCATGGTTGGATTTTTCCGAGTTAATTTTTTGACGGAGACATCTTCCAATTTATTATTAGCCAGGCGGAGTTGGTTTTCGGATGTGGTTAGGAACTTCTTAACCTCTTCCATGCGTTTGATAGCCTTGTCAATTTCATCGATAGCTTTGCCAAAGTTAGTCGAAGCTGAGTTATAGTTCTTAGCAAAGGCCTGTTTAAAGGCATCCAAGTCTTCTTCAAAATGCGTAATGTCAATATTTTGTTCGCGAACCAAGGCCAATTCTTGTTTGTATTTGAGAGAATTAAGAGCCGCATTACGCAAGAGCCCAATCAACTGGATAAAGAATTGAGGACGAACCACATACATCTTTTCATACTCGTGGCTGACATCAACAATCCCTGTGTTAAAGTAGTCATTATCGGCCTCAAGCATGGTCACCAAAACTGCATACTCACAGTTCTTCTCCCGACGGTCCTTGTCCAATTCCTTGTAAAAGTCTGCATTCTTGTGCTTCTTCTCTGTTCCGTCAGCTTCATTTTTCATCTCAAACATGATGGAAATGATTTCAACCCCATTTTCATCGCATTCACGGAAGATAAAGTCCCCCTTAGACCCACGCGCAGAAACCTTGTTATCCTTTTCAAAGTAAGCATTTGGAAAGGCAAAACTGCGGACCTTGTTAAACTCACTTTCTGCATACTGTTCCAGACTTTCCCCGATAGCTTTTGTTGATTGTTGGGCTTTGAAATTCTTATAAAATTCGACTTGTTCACTTGCTGCCTTGAGCTGGGCTTCGTAGTTTTGCTTAACAGAAGCAAGAGAAAGCTCATTTTCTTTTTCTTGTAAAAGAAGCTGATTTTTGACCTGATCCCGTTCTTTTTCTAGGTCAGAAAGGGTCTTTTGCAGTTGATTTTCATGTTCCAAACGTAAGGTCGCCAATTGATTTTCCAAGGCCTGTACTTCCTTGTCCTTAGCCAATAAAGCCTGATGGCTTGTCTGTTCAACCTCTTTCTTGGCCAATTCTTTTTCTGTATCAAAGTTTTGGATTTGACTCTGCAATTGAGCAATTTCTTGGTCTTTTTGAGCTAGTTTAGACTGTTGTTCATTCATGGCCTTTTGCTCTGCCAAGGCCAGTTCCTGCTTCATCCGATCGTGCAATTCCTTATCAAACTCTGCCGTTCTCACTTGGGACAAAAGTTCAGCATACTGACTTTCATTTACTGTAAAGACTTCTCCACAGTTGGGACATTTGATTTCGTTCATATCGTTCCTCTTTCTAGACTTCTTTAACCATTATATCATGCCTAAGGGAAAATCAAAAACAGTGAGTCGAAACCCACTGTTTATCTTCTTTTACTTTAAATTTTTTCCAAGGCCAAGCGCAAATCTTCGATCAAATCATCTACATTTTCAAGTCCGATTGACAAGCGGATTTGGTTTGGTGTGACACCTGCTGCTTCTAGGTCTTTTTCTGACAATTGACCGTGAGTGGTTGTTGCTGGATGGACAACAAGCGATTTAGCATCTGCCACGTTTGCAAGGTCAGAGAAGATTTCTAAATGATCAATTACCTTACGAGCTTCTGCCTCCCCACCTTTGACATGGAAGGTAAAGATGGAGCCCACACCTTTAGGCAAGTATTTCTCAGCCAAGGCATGGTAAGGACTATCTGCTAGTTTTGGATAATTGACCTTTTCTACCTTAGGATGGTTGACAAGGAAATCAACAATTTTCTCTGCATTTTGTACATGACGTTCCACACGAAGTGAAAGGGTTTCAAGTCCTTGGAGCAAGAGGAAGGCATTAAATGGTGACAAGGCTGCACCTGTATCACGAAGCAATTGAACACGGACAGCGATAATAAAGGCTGCTGCACCCACATCACGAGTATAGCTCAAATTGTGGTAGCTTGGGTCTTCCTCAACAAATTGAGGGAATTTTCCTGAAGCCGCCCAGTCAAAACGACCACTATCGACAATCACTCCACCAATAGTCGTACCATGCCCACCGATAAACTTAGTCGCAGAGTGAATGGCAATATCAACGCCGTGAGAAAAAACGTTAATCAAATAAGGTGTAGCAAAGGTATTGTCCGAAACAAGCGGAATCTGATGCTTATGAGCAATCTCTGCCAATTTTTCCAAATCTGGAATATTAATCAAGGGGTTACCCAAGGTTTCAATCAAGACAAGCTTGGTATTGTCATTAATAGCTGCTTCTACTTCCTCCAAATTATCCACATCGACAAAAGTTGTTGTGATTCCATAACGAGGAAGGGTTTCCTTCAAGAGATTGAAGGTTCCACCGTAAATAGTTGATGCTGCTACAACATGGTCACCAGCATGGGCAAGTGCCAAAATCGTATAAGTCACTGCGGCCATACCTGATGCTGTTGCAAGAGCTCCGACACCACCTTCAAGGGCAGCAATTCTTTCTTCAAAAGCAGCCGTTGTAGGATTTGTAATACGAGTATAAATGTTCCCTGGTTTTCTCAAGGCAAACAGATCTGCACCTTCCTGCGTGTCATCAAAAACAAAAGATGTTGTTTGATAAATCGGCACTGCACGAGACTTGGTAGCTGGATCCACAACTTGACCAGCATGCAGTTGCAAAGTTTCAAATTTAAAATCACGAGTCATAAGGCGACCTCCAAATAGTTTGATTAAGGATATTGTAGCACCTTAAGGTATAGTTTACAAATATCAGTTTTTTATATTTTGATATAATAAACAACTATTACCTTATTTTAAAAATGAAAAAAGCACGAATCAATCGTGCTCATTTTCTTAATCTACATAAGTGTCTTCGTTTTTATTGAGGAATGCATATGGAAGACCCATCAAGAGGCCTCCTCCGATAAAGTTTCCGATGAAGGTTACCCCCCAGTGGCGAAGCATATTCCCAACACCGAAGTTAGCAATTGAGTCAGCAGCAACACTGAATTTTACAATCGCGAAAGAAGCAAAGTTCGCAGCGATGTGCTCGTTTGTTAAGAATACAAACATGTAAATCGCTGACAACACAAGCCATAGTTTGGCACCACCATCTTTGACCAAAACAAATGAAAGAATCGCAATATTTACGAAAATATTTGCCAAAATCGCCTCAAGCAAGATTAATTCATTTGAGCGGCCTAACTTCATCTCAACAACCCCTGAGATGAAACTATCGTGTGTCAGATGTGCATAAGCTGCTGAGTGGGCAAAGCCCCAACCTGCTATCAAGGCCCCGATAAGGTTGAACAAGGTACAGTAAAGTAGAATCTCGGCTGTTTTTCTCCAAGAGATTTTTTTCAAGAAACTACCAGCAGTCAAGAACATCATGTTTGATGTTACCAACTCGGCATTCAAGAAAACAATATAGGCCAAGCCCCAAGCAAAGACAAAGGGGAAGAGGAAACGTCCACTACCTGGTGCAATTTTATTAATCAAGTCAGCCCCAACTGCACCAGCAGCAGTACTGAAGGTTAAAAATGCACCTGCAAACATAGAACGAATCGCATACTTAAATTTGCTTTGACTATAAAGACTTTCTTTCTTCTTGCAAGCAAATTCAATCTTTGAGATAAATTCTGAAGAAACCATAATAAACTCCTAAACTTTTATTTGTGATAATTATAACATAAACTTTAGAATTAAGGAAACGTTTTCTGTATTTCATAAAAGTTTATTTTATGAAAATATTAAAAGAATCAATGAAACTTAATCTTCACTGATTCTTTTAGAACTAATAAAATTGTTTATATGGTTGATTGAAGGCTGTCAGAATTTCGTCAGATGTTTGTGAATAATCTTTTGTTTCTTTCAAATCACCCTTTACAATGATCCGCTCAGTAGCTGCTGCATCCTCACAAGTTACTAAAGTAATTTCATCAACACCAGTTCGGTCATCAATTTCATCTACTCTATCTGGTGTAACTCGTTTCACTTCACTAATTTCATAGGTATACACTTTATTCTTATCTGTCAAGTGAATTTTCATCCCTTTTTTCGCACGATCTAGTGGAGAAAAAAGCATCTGACTAGCATTATCACCTGTGAAAATATGATGGCTAGCTAATGAATAATTCCCTTTACCCATTTCTTGGTCACGCTTCATGGTACCCGCACCATATAAAAGATTAACATTTGCAATCCCCTTAAAGATAGGTAAATTAATTTCAAGCTCAGGTATTGCAATTCCTCCAATAACAGGTAATTTTTGATTATCCCATTGAGAGGCTAAAACAGCTTCAGAGGAAATGGCTTTTACTGAATCAAAATCAAAATTTCCCTCTGTGTCCTGATTTTCTTCTATTTTTTCTTTTGATACTTGACTAACTTGGTATTTATTACTATTCCAAGCAATAAATGCATCACGAATCTTTGCATTAAAAATTAAAGCAATAGAGATCAGTATGAGGAATACAGCCAAGATATTTGTCAGCAGATTTTTTCGTTTGATTTTCTTATTATTCTTTTTATGAGACATTATGCTTCACCTTCTGTTTCGTTTTCTGTCCCAACTTCTTCTTTCTCTGCGGCTGCCACTGTTGTAAAGGTTACAATTTTGGCATCTTGATCGAGGCGCATCACCTTAACTCCCATAGTTGAGCGACCTGTTTGTGAAATATTGGCAACGTTAGTTCGAATCATGACACCAGTATCAGTGATAATCATCAAATCTTCATCGCCTTTAACGGTCATAAGACCAGCAAGAGAACCGTTCTTTTCTGTAATCTTAGCGGTTTGCATCCCTTTACCACCACGTCCTTTAGTTGGATATTCAGTCGCAACGGTGCGCTTACCATATCCTTTTTCAGTGATGATAAGAACCTCGTCCTGGTCTGTGATTACACTGGCACCAACAACTGTGTCCCCCTCACGGAGGTTAACTCCTTTTACACCAGTGGCGATACGACTCATGCCACGAACGGCTGATTGATTAAAGCGAACTGCATAACCAAACTTGGTACCAATGATAATGTCCGTATCTTCTTCCGTCAACAAGACATTAATCAGCTCATCTTCATCCTTGAGATTCAAAGCCTTGAGACCATTCTGACGAATGTTAGCAAATTCCTTAACGCTGGTTCTCTTCACAATACCATGACGAGTTGTGAAGAAGAGATAAGCGTCATCACTGCGTTCAGACTCAACATTGATGATGGTTTGAATACTTTCGCCTTCATCCAATTTCAAAAGATTGACAATTGGCAATCCCTTAGCAGTACGGCCATATTCAGGAATTTCATATCCTTTCAGGCGATAGACGCGTCCTTTATTTGTGAAGAAGAGCAGGTGATCATGGGTGCTGGTTGACACTAACTCACGAACAAAATCGTCATCCTTAACACCTGTACCTTGAACACCACGACCCCCACGTTTTTGAGCAGTAAACTCAGCTTGGTCCAGACGTTTGATGTAACCTTTGTTAGAAAGAGTGATCAAAACATCCGATTCTTCAATTAGATCCTCATCTTCAAGACTCAAGACCTCACCGACCATCAATTCCGTACGACGTTGGTCACCAAATTTACGTTTAACTTCTTCTAATTCATCTTTGATAATTTGCGCAACACGCTCTGGCTTAGCAAGAATATCTGCTAAATCGGCAATCAGAGCCAAGAGATCATCATACTCAGACTGAATTTTATCACGTTCCAAACCTGTCAAACGACGAAGACGCATATCAAGAATAGCTTGACTTTGACGTTCAGAAAGCTTAAACTTGCTCATCAACTCAGCTTGTGCTTCCGCATCCGTTTCACTAGCACGGATGATACGAATCACTTCGTCGATATGGTCTAGTGCAATTAAGAGACCTTCCAAGATATGAGCACGCGCTTCTGCTTTTTCCTTATCAAAACGAGTACGACGAACAACCACTTCTTTTTGGTGTTCGATATAAGCATCCAAAATCTGACGAAGAGACAAAATCTTCGGCACCCCATTTTGGATAGCAAGCATATTGAAACCAAAGTTGGTTTGCATCTGGGTCATCTTGAAGAGATTATTAAGGATAACATTGGCCGAGGCATCACGTTTGACCTCGATTACGAAACGAACCCCTTCACGGTTTGATTCATCACGAACTGCAGTAATACCCTCAATACGTTTTTCCTGAACCAAACGAACAATATGCTCATGCACCTTTGTTTTATTGACCATATAAGGAAATTCTGTTACAACAATACGCTCACGGCCAGTCTTAGTTTCTTCAATTTCAGTACGTGAACGAAGGACAATAGAACCTTTACCTGTTTCGTAAGCCTTATGGATACCTGATTTCCCCATAACAAGGGCACCAGTTGGAAAATCTGGCCCAGGCAAGACTTCCATCAAATCCTTAGTGGTCACTTCAGGATTGTCCATGACCAACTTCACAGCATCAATAGTCTCACCCAAGTTATGAGGTGGAATATTGGTCGCCATACCGACAGCGATACCAGTAGCTCCATTAACTAAAAGATTTGGAAAGCGCGCTGGCAAGACCAAGGGTTCACGTTCATTGGCATCATAGTTATCAACAAAATCAACCGTATTTTTATTGATATCACGAAGCATCTCCAGAGCAATCTTGCTCATACGTGCCTCAGTGTAACGCTGGGCGGCAGCACCGTCTCCATCCATGGAACCAAAGTTTCCATGCCCGTCTACAAGCATGTAACGGTAGCTCCACCATTGAGCCATACGAACCATGGCTTCATAGATTGAGGAATCTCCGTGTGGGTGGTATTTCCCCATGACATCCCCTGTAATACGAGCAGATTTTTTATGAGGTTTGTCTGGAGTAACACCCAATTCATTCATTCCGTAGAGAATTCGACGGTGAACAGGTTTCAAGCCATCTCGAACATCAGGAAGAGCCCGCGCTACGATAACACTCATGGCGTAGTCGATAAAGCTCGTCTTCATCTCCTTTGTCAGATTGACATTCACTAAATTTTTATCCTGCATTAATAAATGCCTCATTTCACAATTAGTAATTAACAATATTATACCATAATGTCTTCCATATTTCAGGTATATACAATCGCTAAAACGTTTACATCAAGAACTGAAAGGCATATCCGTGACAAAGCTTTTTAAAAGTGATAGAATTGAAGTAACTGGGGAAATCCCTGAATAAAATTAAGGAGATGTTTAGAATAATGACTTCAACTAAACAACACAAAAAAGTTATCCTTGTCGGTGATGGTGCTGTAGGTTCTTCTTACGCTTTTGCACTTGTTAACCAAGGAATTGCACAAGAGCTTGGAATTATTGAAATTCCACAATTGCATGAAAAAGCTGTTGGTGACGCGCTTGACCTTAGTCACGCCCTTGCCTTCACTTCACCTAAAAAAATCTACGCAGCTCAATACTCTGACTGTGCAGACGCTGACCTTGTTGTGATTACTGCAGGTGCTCCTCAAAAACCAGGTGAAACTCGTCTTGACCTTGTAGGTAAAAACCTTGCTATCAATAAATCAATCGTAACTCAAGTTGTTGAATCAGGTTTCAAAGGTATCTTCCTTGTTGCCGCTAACCCAGTTGACGTTTTGACTTACTCAACTTGGAAATTCTCTGGTTTCCCTAAAGAACGCGTTATCGGTTCAGGTACTTCACTTGACTCAGCTCGTTTCCGTCAAGCACTTGCTGAAAAACTTGATGTTGATGCTCGTTCAGTGCACGCCTACATCATGGGTGAACACGGTGACTCTGAGTTCGCTGTTTGGTCACACGCTAACATCGCTGGTGTAAACCTTGAAGAATTCCTTAAAGACACTCAAAATGTTCAAGAAGCTGAATTGATTGAATTGTTCGAAGGTGTTCGTGATGCAGCCTACACAATCATCAACAAAAAAGGTGCAACATACTACGGTATCGCAGTAGCCCTTGCTCGTATCACTAAAGCAATCCTTGACGATGAAAACGCAGTACTTCCACTTTCAGTATTCCAAGAAGGTCAATACGGAGTTAAAAACGTCTTTATCGGTCAACCAGCTGTTGTTGGTGCACATGGTATTGTTCGTCCAGTAAATATCCCATTGAACGACGCAGAAACTCAAAAAATGCAAGCATCTGCTAAAGAATTGCAAGCTATCATTGATGAAGCATGGAAAAATCCAGAATTCCAAACAGCTTCTAAAAACTAATTGTAACTAGGTTCTCATTTAATGAGAACTCCACACCGAAGACAAACATCATTTTAGTGTTTGTCTTTTTTATTTCTCCAGCTCTACTATCCTTAAAATATGTTGAACCCTCTATAAAATACTTTTCAATGCAAAACAAAAAACTTTCCTTCCCTGTTTTCCTTGCTTTTTCCGATCTAAGTCAATCTTAACTTCCAGTTGCTCACTTATAAACTTAGCTTGATTATCTAACACTTGGTAAGTATATTTGTGGTTATTGGATACGATTCAATCATAGATGAAGGAAAATCGAGAACTTACTCAACCTGACAAAGAATATAGTCTTGCGGAATTAGTCCCTCTAACGTGTAATAATCAACATGATTGCAATCGTAGTCTCGTTTTTTTATGAAACATGGCAAACATCTCACAACTTTTCTTACCCCTATTTTACAATTTCACACAAAGAAAAACCCTTAGAAACTTTTAGTCTAAGGGCTTTCTATTCAATCTGTCACTTATGAAATGAGAACTTTTTCTTTTACTATAAAGTCTAAGATTGTACTTTTAAAAATATTACTTATCTCACTTCTTATGCCTTATATTGGAAACTCGAATACAAACACAACAACGCAAATATACTCTCATCATACAATAGATAAAATAGCCTGTAGATTTTATTATCAAAAATGATTAGATACAGTTTTTAAAATATATCCTTACAATCTCTCAAATAGTTCTTGCATTTGCACATCATCTGGAACCAGTTTTAAGTAAGCTTGCGCATTGACTTTTGCTTCCTCAAAGTAGCCCAGTTCACGCAAGAGATAGATATAGTGTTCTAGAAATTCTGGATTGTCTTTCAAATCTCCTGCCAACCCTTGGTAATGCTCATAGGCAGTATCCAAATCGTCCATCTCTTGATAAGAACGAGCAATCATCCACTTGGTCAAAAGATTCTCTGGCTCATTACTTTGTAAGGCTAGAATATCTTCATAACGCTCCTGCTCTAGATAAATAGTAGCTAGACGGAGTAAGATTTCTTCTGTATCCTCAGCGTCTGCTTTAGCAGTAAGGAGGTAGTTTTCTGCACTACTGGCATCATGCAATTCATAAGAGAATTGTGAAGCAGCTAGCAAGAGGCGAGTTTCAAAGGGATTTTTCTCTAAGCCTTGCTTAGCGATACGTAGGGCTTCTTGAACTTGATGTTCCTTATGTAAGGCCTGACTATAACCATATTCATAGCCTTCAAAGTCAGGAGAAATGGTATCAAGCTGCTTAAAATAGAGGACAGCTTTTTGGTATTCTTCTTGATCAAAGTAAAGACTGGCCAACTCAAAAGCTGTTAGGTCATCGTATTCTAACTCCAGGGCTTTTTCTAAAAACTCTGTAGCCGTTTCAAATTTCCCCAACTGTGCATAGGCAAAGCCAATTCGTTGATAGGTAGAAATACCCGTTTGTTCATAAATCGAGCGATTATCTAACTGGGCATAGCCTTGAATAGCTTCTTGGTAATTTTCCAACTCACTATCCAACTCTGCTAATCCCAATATCAAGAGAGGATCTTCTGAGTAAGTCAAGGCCTCCAATAATTTCTCACGCGCCACATCTGTCAAACCTTCCAACTGGTATAGGTCTGCCTTCAGAGCCAAAGCAGAAACATACCAGTCACTGTCAGCTTGGATTTCCTCAAGATAAGCAAAGGCTTCTTCGATTTGACCATCCTCGCTAGCAATAGCTGCCAGATTGAGATTAACCTCTGGAAAATCCTCTATGATTTTCAGGTAAATTTCCTTTGCCTGAGGATAAAAACCAATCCCTTCTAGATAAGTGGCTAACTCATACAGAAGGTCACTTGGATCATTTTCTAAAGCTTTGACGAAATAGTGCTCAGCCTTGGTTAAATCTTGCTCCTCCAAAGCCTGTAACATCTGTTGACTATTGTTCACTCTTGACTTCCTCTCCTTCTAGTTCATATAGGCCACTGACTACCTTATACCATTCAAAAATGGCTGAAATGACAACTTTAGCAGAAGCATAAACCGGAATACCGAGTAAAACTCCCCAGATACCAAACATGGATCCTGAAGTCAACAAAACAAAGAGAACATTAATGGGATGGATGTTTAATTGACTTCCCAAAATCAATGGAGAGACAAAACGGCCTTCAATAGTTTGTTCTATTATAAAGACAATCACTACTTTTAAAAGCATGACTGGCCCAGCAATCAAGCCCAATACTAGGGCAGGAAGCATGGCTAAGAAGCTACCCAAATAAGGAACCAGATTTAAAATACCAGCAGTGACCCCCAACGTAACTGCATAGCGTAGACCGATAATCTTGAAGAATATGATAAACATTACTGCTACAATAATAGCCACTGTTACTTGTCCTCTAACATAGTTGGACAACTGTTGATTCACTTCTGACAAAACCTGTCCTACAGGTTCCTTCAATTTCGTTGGCATGAATTGGGTCAAATAGTTACGCAAGCCTTTCCCATCACGCAAGAGATAAAAGAGCATGAAAGGAACGATAATCAAGGCAACAATCACTTGAGATGCCCCGCTAATAAAGGCACTCACCCAATTGACTGCCTGAGATGAAACCTTACTTGCCCAAACTGTAGCCTGACTAGAGAAGTTTGTTAAAACTTGCTCTAACTGAGGTCTGAAATCATCTGGTAAACGCTTGGTAACCAAATCATTAATAACTCGATCAGCATCTTCGAGATAGATTGGTACATTTCTTGCAAAGGTTAAAACTTGACGTTGCAGACTTGGAATAGCCACTGCCAAGCCCCAAATGATAAAGAGAGCGATGATGACAAAGACAATACTGATTGCGATGACGCGATTAATCTTATGCTTCTCCAACCAATCAACAATGGGATTCAGTAAATAGTATAGTAAACCAGATAGAATGACTGGCAACATCACGACTGCCAAAAAGTCTAAAACAGGTGAAAATAGAAAACTAATCTTGCTTAAAATAAAAAGATTCAGTCCCAATAATAAGGTTACCAAAAATACCGTAATTGCCTTGTTGTCCAAAAACCACTTGAAAAACCAAGATAGACTAAAATGTTTCTCTTTTTGTTCCATAAATAATTCCTTTCTGTTATTCTTTCCATTATACCATTTTTAAATCAAAATAACTCTTTTTTAAAGTGCTTACATACTACTCAATTGCACCGCATAGCATATTATAAATTAATTTTGTGATATAATAGACTTATCTTTATAAAGAGGTATAGTCATGAAAGAAACTGTTTATTTTGGAACTTATACACGTCGTACTTCCCAAGGGATTTACAAGGCAGACTTTGATACAGAAACTGGTCAGCTTTCAAATCTAGAACTTTTTGCAGCTGAACCAAGTCCAACCTACCTTGCCTTTGACCAGCACCAACATTTATACACTGTTGGTAGTCAAGACGATAAGGGGGGGATTGCAGCCTATCAAACTGATGGAACCTTATTAAATCATGTCGTGGAAAAAGGAGCTCCCCACTGTTATGTTGCCGTTGATGAAAAGCGTGATTTGGTTTACGCGGCAAACTACCACAAGGGACAGGTCCTTGTTTATAAACGCAAGGAAGATGGCAGTCTTCTACTTAGTGATGTAGATCAACACAGTGGCCAAGGTCCACATGAGAATCAAGCTTCTCCCCATGTTCACTTTACAGATTTAACACCTGACCACTATCTAGTGACTTGCGACTTGGGAACTGACCAAGTCATCACTTATGATCTTGATCAAGAAGGAAAATTATCTAAACTCTATACCTATCACAGCCAGCCAGGAGCAGGCTCACGCCATATTATTTTCCATAACCATTATAAAATCGCTTATCTCATTTGTGAACTCAATAGCACTATCGAGGTTCTAATCTACGATGGTGTTGGCGAATTTGAACGCATGCAAGTCATTTCAACTCTACCAGAAGGTTACAAAGGTTTTAATGGAACTGCTGCTATTCGTCTCTCTAAAGACGGTAAATACCTCTACGCTTCTAACCGTGGTCATGATTCTATCGCAGTATATACAATTCTTGCGGATGGTAGCTTAGAGTTATTAGAAATCGTTCCGACACATGGTCAGACTCCACGTGATTTTGATTTGACACCGGATCAAGAATTTGTCATTGCTGTCCATCAGGACTCTGACTATGCAACCGTCTTTAAACGCAATCCTGAAACTGGTCGTCTAGCAGAACTTTCTAATGACTTCCATATACCAGAAGCCGTCTGCATCAGATTTGCTAATTAAGACAATTATAACCACACTTCTAACAAGTTCTACACACCATAGACAAACATCATTTTAGTGTTTGTCTTTTTTATATTTTCTAAACTACTCCCCTAAAAACTGAAAACTTTCTGCAAACACTTATCAATGAGAAATAAAAATTCTTCTCAGCCATCAATTAATTATC
Organism: Streptococcus mitis; assembly: GCA_965245755.1. GTDB lineage: Bacteria > Bacillota > Bacilli > Lactobacillales > Streptococcaceae > Streptococcus > Streptococcus mitis_DY. Next base: position 34,080 of record CBDFAU010000018.1, read on the forward strand.
ATGCATCTTACGGAGCGAAACAGAGTATTATTAGATTATAAAAAAGAACCTTGCAATGCAAGATTCTTTTAGTGTCTGACTTAAATAATTGTTCTTCTGGGAACTAAATCGAATTAAGCTTCGATTTCTGTAACCATACCTGAACCAACAGTACGTCCACCCTCACGGATAGAGAATGTAGTACCTTGTTCTACGGCGATTGGGTGGATCAACTCAACGTCGATTGTCACGTTATCACCAGGCATTACCATTTCAGTACCTGCTGGAAGTTCGATTGAACCTGTAACGTCAGTAGTACGGAAGTAGAATTGTGGACGGTAGTTGTTGAAGAATGGAGTGTGACGTCCACCTTCTTCTTTAGTAAGGATGTAAACTTCACCTTTGAATTTAGTGTGTGGGTTGATTGAACCTGGTTTAGCGATAACTTGTCCACGTTCGATTTCGTCACGTTGAACACCACGAAGAAGGACACCTACGTTATCTCCGGCAAGACCTTCGTCAAGTTGTTTACGGAACATTTCAACACCAGTAACAACTGCTTTTTGAGTTTCTTCTTTGATACCAACGATTTCGATTTCGTCGTTGACTTTAACGATACCACGGTCGATACGTCCTGAAGCAACTGTACCACGTCCAGTGATTGAGAATACGTCTTCGACTGGAAGAAGCAATGGTTTGTCAGTATCACGTTCTGGTTCTGGGATGTACTCATCAACTGTGTTCATCAATTCCATAACGATGTCTTCGTATTTAGTGTCACCTTCAAGGGCTTTAAGAGCTGAACCTTGGATAACTGGAAGATCGTCACCTGGGAAGTCGTATTCTGACAATAGGTCACGGATTTCCATTTCAACCAATTCAAGCAATTCTTCGTCGTCAACCAAGTCAACTTTGTTCATGAAGACGATAAGGTGTTTAACACCAACCTGACGTGAAAGAAGGATGTGCTCACGAGTTTGTGGCATTGGTCCGTCAGTTGAAGCTACTACAAGGATAGCACCGTCCATTTGAGCGGCACCAGTGATCATGTTTTTAACGTAGTCCGCGTGTCCTGGAGCGTCGATGTGAGCGTAGTGACGTTTTTCAGTTTCGTACTCAACGTGCGCAGTGTTGATAGTGATACCGCGTTCGCGTTCTTCTGGAGCAGCATCGATAGACGCATAGTCTTTAGGTTGGTTAACTGATGAAGGCAAGCGACGTGCCAAAACAGTTGTGATAGCTGCAGTTAGGGTAGTTTTACCGTGGTCAACGTGTCCGATAGTACCAATGTTAACGTGTGGTTTACTACGATCGTATTTTTCTTTTGCCATTTGAGTAAAAGCCTCCAATAAAATATATTTTATAGATAGACAGTAGGCAATACAGTCTAACTTTCCTTACTATTTTATCAAATTTCAGCTAAATTGCAAGTGTTTTACAAAGTTTTTGTGAATTATTCTTAATCTGCTAATCTAAACGGTAATTCTACTCCTATCACTTCTTTAATGAAAAAGAAAAATCAGGAATTTCCTGATTTTTACTTAGCTAATTCTCTTTCTCGTTCTTTCATTATTTTATGATTTTCATACAAACGTGATAAAAACTTAGAAATTTCTTTTAAGATAGAATAGGTTGGTACTGCGACAATCATGCCAATGACACCATAGATATTACTTGATAACAAAAGTAATACTAAAATCGTAATTGGATGAACCTTCATCACTCCACCAACGATTCGAGGGTAAAGGATGTTCCCATCTACTTGTTGAATAATCAACATATAAACAACTGCAATCAGCATTCTATGAGGATCAGTAAAGACATTGGCGATAATCATCGGAATCAAACCAATACTTGGTCCAACATAAGGAATGAGATTGGCCAATCCTGAAAAGATGGCAAAGACCAAAGCGTATTTCAAACCAATCACGCTATATCCGATAAAGGCCAAACAACCAATAATAATCGCATCAATAGCAACTCCACTAATATATCGAGCAATTGTAGTATTCAAATTTTTTAAAAGACCTGTAATATGCAACTTATCTCGCTTTAAAACAGTACGCTCAAGCATCGGCAAGAATTTGTGGCCATCTAACAAAAAATAAATTAAAAATACAGGTGTCATGATAATAATCAAAACAGTACTAAAGAGCGCAGATAAGACACTTCCAACACTATTCGTTACACTATTTAGGATATTCTGTAGAATATCTACATAAGAGAGATTTAACTGTTGAATAGTCGCTTGAATATCTAAATTTTGAAAGGCTGGATAAGTGGATAAATCGATAATCAAATCTTGCAGACGACTGTAGATTGTCTGACTTGTAGCAATCAAACTTGTCAGCTGATTAATCAAAATCGGTAAGAGATAGACGACCCCAATAACTAGCCCACAAACCAAGGCGCACAAGGTTAGTAGAATACCAATGATACGGTTAATTTTGAAATACTTTTGTAAAAAATTTACAATAGGATTGGTCAAATAATATAAAAAACCACCTAAAAGAAAGGGAATCATTATAGTGTTTGCGACACTTACAAAAGGCGTTATAATCCCACCCATCTGTCTCCATAAATAAAAGATGATGGTTAATAGTAAAATCTCACTGGTCCAAAAAAATAATTTATTCTTACGAAACATGAAGTACCTCCATTCATCTATTTTACCACACTTTCAAAAAAGCTTCTTTCTTATATCATGAAACTGGGAATATTTTTTTCTTTATGATAGAATAAACTTACTATGAAAAAAATAATTTTAACTCTCCTAAGCCTTTCCGTTATTGGGGCAGCATCTACTGTTGATGCTCAAGATTTTAATATTGCTGCTAAACATGCAATTGCTGTTGAGGCAAATACCGGTAAAATTCTCTATGAGAAAGATGCAACCCAGCCAGTTGAAATTGCTTCGATCACAAAATTGATTACTGTTTATCTTGTCTATGAAGCCTTGGAAAACGGTAGTATTACACTATCAACTCCGGTAGATATCTCTGATTATCCATACAAATTAACGACAAATTCTGAAGCGAGTAACGTTCCTATGGAGGCTCGTAATTATACCGTCGAACAACTACTGGAAGCAACCCTAGTATCCAGTGCTAACAGTGCAGCTATTGCGTTAGCTGAAAAAATTGCTGGCTCAGAAAAAGATTTCGTCGATATGATGAGGGCAAAGCTCTTGGAATGGGGCATTCAGGATGCCACTGTTGTCAATACGACGGGTCTTAACAATGAGACTTTAGGGGATAACATTTACCCAGGATCTAAAAAAGATGATGAAAACAAGCTCAGTGCTTATGATGTCGCTATCGTTGCTCGCAATCTCATCAAAAAATACCCACAAGTCTTGGAAATCACGAAAAAACCTTCTTCTACTTTTGCTGGAATGACAATCACTTCTACCAACTACATGTTAGAAGGTATGCCTGCTTATCGCGGTGGTTTTGATGGCCTTAAGACAGGAACAACAGATAAGGCTGGAGAGTCTTTTGTTGGTACTACAGTCGAAAAAGGGATGAGGGTTATCACAGTTGTTTTGAACGCAGACCATCAAGACAATAATCCTTACGCTCGCTTCACAGCTACATCGTCACTAATGGATTATATCTCTTCTACATTCACGCTTCGTAAAATCGTTCAAAAAGGCGATGCCTACCAAGATAGTAAAGCTCCTGTACAAGATGGAAAAGAAGATGCGGTCACTGCCGTTGCCAAAGATGATATCACTCTTATTGAACGTGTTGGGGGACAATCGTCCCAAACTATTCAATTCACACCTGATTCTAAGGCAATACCAGCACCACTTGAAGCCGGAACTGTGGTTGGACATTTGACTTATGAAGACAAGGACTTGATTGGTCAAGGTTACATCACCACAGAACGTCCTAGTTTTGAAATGGTAGCAGAAAAGAAAGTTGAAAAAGCCTTCTTCTTAAAAGTTTGGTGGAATCAGTTTATCCGCTTCATCAACGAGAAGCTATGATATAATAAACTTCTTAAAGCTAAAAAATAAATATTATGTTTAAAGAAAAAGAAGGGGAATCTGTATAATACAGAACTCCCTTCTTTTTTTAAACTTAATTTATTAATAGCAAAAATCCCCTAAATCTTAGATTAACACTATCTAAAATCTAGAGGATTAATTATATAAATACTATTTTAAAATCTTGATTCTAGTTCATTTCTTTAAAGGCTGCTTCTGCATCCTCGTTGCTGATAACACCAAATTGAATCTTGCCAATCTTTCCTTGACTGTCAATCAGGTATTCTGTAGGAATGCTTCGAATTTGGTAAGCTTGGAAGGTGGTTCCTTTTGTGTCATAAAGTACTGGGATATCTTTATATCCTTGATCTTGGAACCATTGTGGGAATTGCTCGACAGTTTTTTCACCTTGAATTCCTGGTGCAATGACACTAAGAATTTCAAAATCACGATCTGGTTTCGCCGCTAATTCCATCAACTCAGGCATACTTTTCTTACATGGACCACACCATGAAGCCCAAAACTTTAAGTAGACTTTTTTACCCTTATAATCAGATAACTTAACTTCTTTACCATCCATAGATTGCAAGGTAAAGTCTGGAGCCTCTTTCCCAACAGCAATTTGTTGTACAGTCGTTTGTTGCTGTTGTTTTGGGGATTGTTGTGGAGCTTGAGTCTTTTTAGTCTCTTCCTCACCACAGGCTATCAATACGACTAATGACAAGAGGCTTAAGCCAGCAAACATTACTTTTTTCATCTTTTTCTCCTTTATTCAAAAATTCCAGCTAGAACATTTACTTGTCCTAACAGTAATAAAATTCCCATTAAAATAATGAGGAAACCACCAATTTTCTTCAGTAGCATCATATGACGTTTAATTTTACTAAAATAAGGCATCACTACACCAGAAGCTAGAGCCAAAACCAAGAAAGGAATAGCCATCCCCAGAGTGTAAACAAGAGTATAGATAGCTCCTTGCCAGGCACCATTGCCTCCAGAAGCCGCAAGTGCTAAAACAGAACTTAAAACTGGACCAATACAAGGCGTCCAACCAAAGCTGAAGGTAATACCAAGTAAAAAAGCTGACCAATAACGATTAAAATCTGATTTTTTAAAGGTAAAGCTTTTTTGAACCTCTAATTTCTTAAAATGAAAAATTTCCATCTGGTGTAAACCTAAAATGATAATAATCGTCCCCATGGTATAGCGAAACCAATTGGCATAGAGAATATTACCAAAGTAACCAGCACCAAATCCTAAGATAAAGAAAATGAGAGAAATACCTGCAATAAAGCACAGCGTTCGAATCAAGCCTGACCAAGCGACTTTTCTTCCAAACAGAGAGAAGCTTTTTGCACTTTCCTGATCATCCAATAAAATTCCAGTATAAACAGGTAACAGAGGAAAAATGCAAGGGGAAAAGAAGGACAAGATCCCTGCTAAAAAAACGGAGATTGAAAATACTATCGTTTCCAATAAAAAACCAACTTTCTTAATAATTCTAATCCTATTTTACTATAATCAATTTCATTTGTATGATTTCTGCTACGCAATTTGAATTATGCTATCTTTTTTTATCTTTTATATCAATAGACGATTCTAATTTTTCATCAGTTTTACCCTTAAGAAAACATAAAAAATGAACTTGGTAACTCAAGTTCATTTTTTTCTTATAGTCTATTTCCGACATTGATACGGTTAATGGCACGTTGCAGTGCAATCTTCGCACGACGTTCTTGGTCAATCAAGTGTTTGTCTTGTGCTTCTTCAATTTCACGCTCTGCTCGAAGTTTGGCACGTTCTGCACGACTAACGTCGATATCACGAGCACGTTCTGCAGAGTCAGCAACAATTGTGACAACGCCATTGGCAACTTCGATAACGCCTCCGTTCACTGCAATCCAGTTCACGTGATTTTCATCATCTACACGTTTAACCTTAACCTCATCAACTGCTAAAACTGCAATCATATTTTCATGTCGTGGCAAGATTCCCATCTCACCATCCAGAGTTCGAACTGATACAAAGCTGGCATGGTGATCATAGACGAGACCATCTGGTGTCACGATCTGGACAGTTAA
>CBDFAU010000019.1:0-32821 GCA_965245755.1 Streptococcus mitis
GTCACCAAGCCAGAGAAAATAACTGCTAATAAAAGATACTTACTGACCATCTAAAACCACCCCCATTGTACAACCTAGCAAGGTCGCAAACAGAACAGCTAGTGACTGAGACACCACTGTCAAGAGCAAAAAGAAGGACACCGCAACAACTGCTAGGATAATGAGCAGATTGCGGACAGGAATCCGTCTTTGCATAATCTGGAATTGCGAAGCAAAAATGCCGATGAACATCCCAACTAGGGCAAAATCTAAACCAAAGATTTCTGGATTTGGCAGCAGGCCACCCAGAGCCGTTCCGACTACTGTTCCCACAAACCAGGCCACATAGCTGTTAAGATTGTTTCCGTGCATCCACATAGGATTGACTTTGTCTGCATGGGCCAATTCACCCATCAAAACGCCATAAGTCTCATCCGTCAAGAGACTAGACATACCGATATTTTGCCAGAGACTGGTATGACGGAAATAGGTTGACGCATGCAAACTCAACAAAAAGAGACGCAAATTAATCAAAAAGACCGTCATAGCAATAGCTGCCACAGGTGCTTGAACCGCAATCAGTGCCAACATGGCAAACTGGGCACTCCCAGCATAAACAAAGAGGCTCATCAAGCCCATCTCAACAGGTGTCACATAGGGCGCACCAATAATCCCACAGGCCAAGCCAATACTGACATAACCAAGGGCCGTTGGCATGGCCGCCTGCGCCCCCTCCCAAAATCCTTTTTCTTTCATCTTTCTCCTCATATTGTCTTAATAATACTCAATGAAAATCAAAGAGCAAACTAGAAAGCTGGCCACAGGTTGCTCAAAACATTGTTTTGAGGTTGCAGATAGAAGCTGACGCAGTTTGAAGAGATTTTCGAAGAGTATAAGTAGGCTGAAAAGGCTCCAGCCATAGCATGGACTATTATAACACATTCAGGAAAGAGAAAAAAGTCTGCTGATTGTAATCAGACAGACTCCATTTTATTCTTATTTAATCTTGAAGAATTGAACAATTGCCACAATACCTTGATAAATAAAGACAAAGGCAATGGTGTAACTAATATAGAGACCGGTCATCAATGGGTGTCCCATCATGATTAAACCTGCTACGATTCCTAAAATCCCCATCCAAACTAGAGGGGTACCTACCGATTTATCCGTCTTACGAACCTTGAAACCAACGATAGTTTTTGTAATACCATTTGTCAAGGCCCATAAAGAAATGATAAATGGTACAAATGTTACCATTTCAATAAAGCTACCTGAGAACAAGGTAAGAGCGAGGATGAGGGTAACAATTCCTCCAAATAAATTCCAGCCATGCTTTTCTTCTGATTTGAAGTATTGTACAATCTCAGAAATCCCTTGAACTGCAAATACAAGTGCAAACCAGAAAGTCATGGAAGCCAAGCTAATAAGAGGATGTGCAAACATATTAAAACCTACAAAAACTGCAAAAATACCCGCAATTAGTAACAACCATTTCCAAATTTTCGACATTATTTTTCTCCTTTTTTAGAGGAATCTTCCTCTAGTATTCCATAAATCATCATATCCAAAACCTGTGATAATTGATGTTCATATCCTGAAACCAAGTTAGATAGAGGTCTGATTTCCCTGAAAAATTATGATACAAAACTCCTTTGGCAATACCATCCACTTTACAAAGTTCATTGATGACAAAACCTTGATAGCCTTTTGTAGCAAATTCAAACAAAGCAGCGGTAATGATTTTCTCTCTTCGTAGTCTTGTTTTTTCTTCTTTTCTCATGTATTTACCTCTACATTTTTTAATTATAAACCGATTGGTCTAAAATGTCAAGCAACTTTCTCAAAAATTTAACAGTCTGCTGATTGTAGCCATCATAAACAGACTGGAATCCAGTCTCAAACATATAATATACACATTCTTCGCTAAATGTTTTCACGGATATTCAAGAGTATGATAAAGGCAGCTAGAAGAAATAGCAATAAAACAAAGCTAACTGCCAGAGTTCCAAAGCTAGTAGCAATGGTTACCAAAGCTATTGTAAATAAGCTAGGTAAAACAACTGTAATGGCGCCGATAGAGGATTGAACTGCTCCCATTGACTCCTCAGGTATTTGTTTAAAAATGAGTTCCTGTAATCGAGGAGAGAGGATACCTGCGAAAAAGGCATCCAAGGCACTAAAGATAAGAATCCAGTCAAAACGAACTGCCACAAAGCCAACTAAAAGGAGTAATTGGATAATAAGCGAGGCATATAGGGCTAGTTTTATGGAGATTGTATTCTTCAGATAGCCACTCACAAGGCTTCCGACAATAAGGGCTGACAATTCAAGGGTGGATAACAAGGCAAGAGATTGACCTGTTTGTAAATTCAAAAAGGGCTGATTCCTCAAAAACAGAGTAGAAACAGGAACTGTAACATTTATCACTGCTTGACTAATAGAGATAATAAACAAAACCAAGAGCACCTTATTCATATTCCATATCAATTTTGATGATTGGAGCAGATGCTGGCAAAAGGATTTTACAGAGAGTCCTTCTTGATAGCTAATCGTTTTTTCTACTTTCAAGAGGTCTGTTTTTATGAAAAGAATACCTAAAAATGCGATTAAAAAGGTCAGAGCATTCAGTAAGGAAATAGACTGGATGGATAGAATACCTAGTAAGACTCCTCCTAGAATATTACTGATTGTTTTCACTAAACTAACAGTTGACTGTTTAAATCCAATAGCTTCTGCCAGATGGTCTTGCCCAATAATTCTAATGAAAATCGGAGTGAGCATGGCGCCTGAAAAATAACTCAATGTGTCAGATAAGAGGTTAATCAGACAAATAAATGCTACTAGCAACAAGGAGAAAGACTGCCCTGAAAGCGATAGGGACACTATAGAGTAAAGCAAAAATTTTACAAAACTAATAATTGTATATTTTAGGACACGATGATGTTGAAAATCCGCCAAAACTCCCAGAAAGATTTGTAGAACTTGGGGAAGGGTTTCTGAAATCGTGATAAGTAAAATCGCCAAAGGGGCAAAAGACGCATCTGCCACATAATTCAAAAAAGCCAGATAAAAAATCGTATCCCCAACCGTTGAAATCCACTGGTTGATGGTTAATTGCCTAAAATTTCTATTTTGAAGAAATACTTTCATCACAACTCCTTTTTAAATTCAAATGGGAAGCTTTCCCCAAGGATAGACTGCGATACTACTAACAACCAAAATTACAGTAACATCAAAATCTGACCAATGCCATTGTAGACTATATGCAGCCCAATAGGCCAATAAATAGACTTTGTCACTCTAAACAAGACTGCAAATATGAGACCACCACCCATATATACAAAAAAGTCTGTTAAGACCCAACCATGGCCACTAATGTGTAAGATTCCAAATAATATAGCTGAGCCAAGCACATCTAGTCCCCACTTCTTTCCTTTTTCCAGAGCTGTCATCACTAATCCACGATAAATCATCTCTTCAAAAATGGGACCTGCAATCACAGGATAGAAAAAATACATCAAAAATGCTGTAGCTCCTGTAAAAGTAGGAACATCCAGTTGATAAGAAATTGCATTTTTGGTAGGCGGAAAAAGAAAAAAGGTGACGAAATTCCAAACAACAAAAGCAAGAAGAGCTAGGAAGGAATAGAAAAGATAGGAACCTTTAAATTTTCTACTGTTAATTTTCTGCCATTTCCCTGACCAAACCATAACAATAAAAGCAAGCAGAACCACAAGAAAATTTAACAGCATATCCGACAAATAATAGGCAAAGTCGGATAAACCAGCAGCAAGATCGCTATGTAAAAGCAAACGAATGAAGAACTGGTCAGCAACAACTAGTAGAATAGCTATAATAAAGTAGTAGCGTGAGATTATCTTTTTCATCCTATTTTCTCCTATATTACGAAATAAAGAAAGCCCTAACCCAAACAAAGGCAAGGGCTTTAAATATCAACGACGACGATTAACAGTGGAAGAATCATGGTTAAAATTTTTCTCCCAGAAATTAGTGATTGACCAAGGTGTCCCGAACCCTCCCCATGCACCGCTTGGGATATTGCCAAGATACACAAGATCTCCTCCATAAACCTTCTCCAACTCAGCTTCTGTCAATTCCATTGTTTCTGCAAATTGTAAATTTAACATCTTTTACACTCCTTTAATTATCTTCATTTGTAAACCACTTCTGCGACCTAGGATTTGCTTCAAATGTTTTACAAGGACAGTATAACACGGAAATTGGCTTATTTTAGAAAATCGCATATTTGATATTTTTTCTTATAGAAATTTCAGATTTGCGATTTTGGTAGATTTGATTATTTCACTGGTATAATAAAGTTACTACTAACAAGGAGGGATATAATGATGAAGAAAAGAAAAATCCAACTGATACTCCTGCTTATTTCGGAGTGGGTGATTGTCTTCCCGTTTCTAATTAATCGATAAGTTCTTTGTATTGCTGAAAACGCAATTCGAAGAGGGCTAGCAATTGTGGATTTTCTAATACTTGCAGAGATTGGATAAAGTGTTCAATCTCTTTTTGATTGCTTCCTTTGGTTTGAAGAAAGACACTCATTTTCTTTAAAAATTGCCACGATACTTTCTCAAAAACATCGTACGGACGCAACATGCTCTCCAACTCAGTTTCAAAGATTGGGATGTATGAGAAAAGTTTTCGCTCCATGAGTTCTGATAAGATATTTAAGAGTCCTTGCTTCATATACAACCGATTATGTACCAACTCCTTAAATTCTTTAGACTTCTCAATTAAAGCGGTCGATAAAAATATCAAATCTTGATTGCTCAAGAAGGGCATGGTATTGCAAAAGAGATAGAGTTCAAACCAGGTCCAAGACTCAATAGCATAGAGATAGATAGTCAAAAACTCGCTATCTTCTTTTACTAATGGATAGTTCTTATTTAAGGAATGGAGTGCGTTTTTAATTACAATGGCATTCAAACGACGATAGGTCTCTGCCATCTGTTCTTGCTCGACTTCCTCCAACAGTTGCTCTAAACCAGCTATATCTTGGTGGGCAAAGCGATCCACAACCTTTCTACCAATCTGCATATGTAGGGATTCTTGATAATTGTTTAGCTTATGACCAAACTCATCAAAATTCATATTGATCCCTTGGATGGCTAGGATCAACTTATCCGCAGATAGCATAGACTGCCCTAGTTCAAACTTGGACAACTGAGAGGCTGTTAGACCAGCACAAGCCACATCTGACTGCTTGAGCTTTCTCGCCAAACGTAATTCCTTGTAAAATTCTCCCAACTCCATTCTCTCAATCATCTCACCACCTCCTATTTTTTATATAGTATATCATTATTCACAATTATTTGTCAAAATATTCTGACATTTAAGAGAGCAAAAAAGCCAGCCCTAAGCTGACTCTTTATTCCATGGTATCAAAAGCGAGACTTGGTTTGGCATTGAGGTCCAAGCTTGCAAAGTTTTCTTTGTTCCATTCGCTGACGCTGGCATAGGCAATCATACCTGCATTGTCTCCGCAGAGGCGCAGAGGTGGAATGATGACCTTGACATCTGCGATTTCGGTTGCTAGGCGTTCTCTGAGACCTTTATTGGCTGCCACACCACCTGCCACGACTAGAGTTTTAACAGGGTATTTCTCCAAAGCCTTCTTAGTTTTTGCCATGAGAATATCCAGGACAGCTGCTTGGAAGGATGCACACAAGTCCTCTGTAGACAGACTTTCTCCCTTTTGCTCGGCATTATGGTGAAGATTGATAAAAGCCGATTTCAAACCTGAGAATGAAAACTCCAGATTATCTTCCTTAATCATGGCACGAGGAAAATCATAAATATCCTGTCCCTGATGAGCTAGCTCATCAATCTCACGACCGGCAGGATAGGTCAAGCCCATGACACGGCCAACCTTATCATAAGCCTCACCAACCGCGTCATCTCGCGTTTCCCCAACAATCTTGTAGTCACCAGCCTCCGAAACATAAACCAACTCTGTGTGTCCACCGCTGACCAAGAGGGCTAGCAAGGGAAACTCCAAAGGCTCCACACTCTGAGCTGCCATGAGGTGGCCAGCCATGTGATTAACAGGAATCAGTGGAAGTCCGTGAGCCCAAGCAAAGGCCTTGGCAGCTGACAAACCAACTAGCAAGGCTCCGACCAAGCCTGGTCCGTAGGTAACCGCCACAGCTGTCACATCCTCTTCGGTAATCCCTGCTTCTGCCAATGCCTCCTCGATACAGGCTGTAATGACCTCGACATGGTGACGACTAGCCACTTCCGGCACTACGCCGCCAAAACGTTTGTGACTCTCAATTTGACTGGCAATGACATTGGACAAGAGCTCATCGTCGTTTTTCAAGACGGCAACACTGGTCTCATCACAGGATGTCTCAAATGCTAAAATATATCTATCCTTCATCTATTTCTCTCTTCATGATGATGGCGTCCTCGACTGGGTCATGGTAGTAGGCCTTTCGCTCAGCGATGACTGCCATCTTTTCTTTCTTGTAAAATGCTTGCGCTCTTTGATTTGACTTTCTAACTTCGAGAAAAATCTCCTTGTCTGTCGGCAATTGAGCAAACAAGGTCGAGGCAATCCCCTGACCCTGATAGGCTCCTTTAACAGCGATTTGCAGGACTTCTGCCTCAAAGATATTTTCCTGCACAGCTAGAAAGCCAATCACTTCTGCCCCATCATAAGCCAGAGCATACCAAGTCTGGTCTTGGGACAGGTCTGCTTGGATTTGTTCCAGAGTCCAAGGACTGACTGGGTAAACAGTTACCATGACAGCGTAGATGGCTTGAGCCAAGTCAGGCTGTTGTTGGATTCGTTTGATTTCTATCATAGGCGTTTAATGTAAGACTCGCCAGACTCGGTGTGATTCTTGAGCCAGTTTTCCTCAGCCTCAACACGTTTGAGGTAGTTCGGCACAAAATCATGCAAGGAGTCTGCTTCCTTGTCCCAAGCCAAAAGAGCAAGATTAGCTGCATTTGGCAGGGTTTCTTTGTAATTAGTCCTTGGCAAGTGTTCTTGAATCTGCTCCACAAAGGGGGCAACTTCTCCGACAAAGGTAACCTGACTAGCCCCCTTGATTAACTCAATCACTCGCTCAAAGGGTAAGTGCGCTTCTGGCATGACAGACTTAGCATTTTCATAAAATCCTGCATAAACATTGTTGCGACGCGCATCCATCAAAGGAACGAACAAACCTTCTTGTTGGTAGGGCACCAAAGCCAAGAGGCTAGACATACCAACCAACTCAATGTTCAGAGTATGAGCAAGTGTCTTAGCAGTTGCTACCGCAATTCGCAAACCTGTGTAGCTACCTGGCCCTTCCGCCACCACGATTCGGTCCAAATCCTTGGGCGTCCAATCCAAACTTGCCATCAAAAAATCAATGGCTGGCATGAGGGTAATACTGTGATTTTTCTTGATATTAATCGTCGTCTCGGCAAGAACCTGCTTGTCCTCTAAAATAGCGAGAGAAAGAGCCTTGCTGGACGTATCAAAAGCTAATACTTTCATAACACATTCCTATCTTTTTGTCTGCTTACTATTATACTACAAAAGCTGGCACATGGGAATTTTCTTTATCCCCAAACAAAAATGCCCCAGCATGAGCAGGGCATCTAAGCATTTAATCCAAAGTAAAATACAAACCAAACGACATAGGTTACAAGGAGGAGAAAAAGCGAGTAGAGAGTCACAAAAGCAAGCTTCCAAAGGAATTTTTTTTGCGGTGTCCCAGATATACAAACAGAGCATTCCCCCTTAGACACAGACTACAAAGACTATAAACACCAAGAGGCCAACCCTATCGCAAATTCAAACAAACTAAACATTCTTAATCCTACTTTTGGTATTCCTATTTTTATATAAACTGTTGACTATGTTGGTCTATCAATGTTAAAATGTAATTCAACACTGGTAGGAAAATCAGGTTGAGTCGTTGACTCTTCGGGTTGCGGTGCTATCCCTGAAACTTTGGTTTCTAAAGAACTGGAATTGCGATTGAACAATTCGCCCCCAGTGTTCGACAGCTCTTGACTTCGGTCAGGAGCTTTTTGATGCTTTTAAAGTTGATTCCCTCAGTAAGTTATAGTAAAATATAAATATTGAGAGGATAACGTAGAGCGACTGGTAACAGAGCGTTCAAAGGTACCAACTTCTGGTACGGGTGTGGGACTGCCTTCAGCTTTGAGCTGTAAAGACCCCTGACTACCATTGGTCCTCTCTTTTTGCTTACTCTTAAATTAAGTGCTTGTCTTTGCCTTTTAGTAAGCACTCCACTCCATCTTGCTATTTCTACATCGTTATACTTATAGATTGACTTCTTAACCTCATAGATGATAGAATTAAGTAAAGGCTGAGATCGAGTTTGATTTGGTGACAAGTCATTCAAAGGTTGCGATGCATTCGCTTCAGGTAGAGGTGCTGCCACCTGGACTGCTCCAGGAAAATCCCCGAGTTTTGTCTCAGCTTTTTTATTTGCTCTCGAGATTTCTCAAGAGCTTTTTCTTTTTTCAAAGATACCATTCTGTCCCAACCATCTACACCAACGATTAATGAAACTAGAACTATATTCTCCCTTAAATCTACTATCTCTTTAGATTTCCCCTTTAATTATAACACCTAAGCGCTCTCCGAACGAATCCTATCTATCTTTTGCTCCCTCTTCCCCTCACGACTTTCTCGTTTCCGTCTTTTACTAATTTTTCATTTTGTGGTATAATTGAAATAATTGTAACGAATCAAGGTCAATCTAGACACAAAATGGAATGAAATCAAGCAAATCTCTGCTAAAAGTTTGGAATAAGCTGACCTGTAAATAGAAAGGAACTATATGATTTACAAAGTTTTTTATCAAGAAACAAAAGAACGTAGCCCACGTCGTGAAACTACACGCGCACTTTACCTAGACATCGATGCCAACTCAGAACTTGAGGGCCGTATCGCTGCTCGCCAACTTGTCGAAGAAAATCGCCCAGAGTACAATATCGAGTATATCGAACTCTTGTCTGACAAATTGCTAGATTACGAAAAAGAAACTGGCGCCTTCGAAATTACGGAGTTCTAATATGGCCTACACTCTTAAACCTGAAGAAGTCGGCGTTTTTGCCATCGGTGGTCTGGGAGAAATCGGGAAAAACACATACGGGATTGAATACCAAGATGAGATTATCATCGTCGATGCTGGGATTAAATTCCCAGAAGATGACTTGCTGGGTATCGACTACGTCATTCCTGATTACTCATACATCGTGGACAATATCGACCGCGTCAAGGCTGTCTTGATCACACACGGACACGAGGACCACATCGGTGGGATTCCATTCCTGCTCAAGCAAGCAAATGTCCCTATCTATGCTGGACCACTTGCCTTGGCTTTGATCCGGGGGAAACTCGAAGAACACGGCCTCTTGCGCAACGCTAAACTTTACGAAATCAACCACAACACTGAGTTGACCTTTAAAAATCTCAAGGCAACTTTCTTTAGAACGACTCACTCTATTCCAGAGCCTTTGGGAATTGTCATTCATACTCCTCAAGGGAAAATCGTTTGTACGGGTGACTTCAAGTTCGACTTTACTCCAGTTGGAGAACCTGCGGACTTGCACCGTATGGCTGCCCTTGGTGAAGAAGGTGTGCTCTGTCTTCTCTCTGACTCAACAAATGCGGAAGTCCCAACCTTTACCAACTCTGAAAAAGTCGTTGGCCAGTCCATCATGAAGATTATCCAAGGCATCGAAGGACGTATCATCTTTGCATCCTTTGCCTCAAATATCTTCCGTCTCCAGCAAGCAACAGAAGCTGCTGTTAAGACTGGACGTAAGATTGCGGTCTTTGGTCGCTCTATGGAAAAGGCCATTGTCAACGGAATCGAGCTTGGCTACATCAAAGCTCCTAAGGGAACCTTTATCGAGCCAAATGAAATCAAAGACTACCCTGCAGGCGAGATTCTTATCCTCTGTACAGGTAGTCAGGGTGAGCCAATGGCTGCCCTCTCTCGTATCGCCAACGGAACCCACCGTCAGGTACAACTCCAGCCCGGTGATACCGTTATCTTCTCTTCTAGCCCAATCCCTGGAAATACGACTAGCGTCAACAAGCTGATCAACATCATTTCTGAAGCTGGTGTCGAAGTTATCCACGGTAAAGTGAACAATATCCATACATCTGGACACGGTGGTCAGCAAGAGCAAAAACTTATGCTCCGCTTGATTAAGCCAAAATACTTCATGCCTGTCCATGGTGAATACCGTATGCAAAAAGTCCACGCTGGACTTGCGGTGGATACTGGTGTTGAGAAGGACAATATCTTTATCATGAGCAATGGCGATGTACTTGCCCTTACTGCTGACTCAGCTCGTATCGCAGGCCATTTCAACGCCCAAGACATCTATGTCGATGGAAATCGTATCGGTGAAATCGGTGCTGCTGTCCTCAAAGACCGTCGCGATCTATCTGAAGACGGTGTCGTTCTAGCAGTCGCAACTGTTGACTTCAAATCACAAATGATTCTGTCTGGTCCAGATATCCTCAGCCGAGGCTTTGTCTACATGAGAGAGTCTGGTGACTTGATTCGCCAAAGCCAACGCATCCTCTTCAATGCCATTCGTATCGCACTGAAAAACAAGGACGCCAGCGTGCAATCTGTCAATGGTGCTATTGTCAACGCTATTCGTCCCTTCCTTTATGAAAATACAGAACGTGAACCGATTATCATCCCAATGATCCTCACACCAGATGAAGAATAAATTATAAAACAGCCCCGTCCTCGGAGCTGTTTTTATCTATGCTTTCTTTTCTTGATTTTTAGAAATACTACGATTTTTACCTTCCAAATACACCATCAAAATAGAAATATCTGCTGGGTTTACTCCCGAAATACGGCTGGCTTGGCCGATGGTTTCTGGATTAATGAGTTTGAACTTCTGACGGGCTTCCGTCGCGATAGAATCAATGTCATCCCAGTCGATATTGGCTGGAATGCGTTTTTCTTCCATGCGTTTCATCTTGGCAACCTGATCCATAGCTTTTGAGATGTAACCCTCGTATTTGATTTCTGTTTCAATCAATTCGATAATCTTGTCATCCAAGTCCTCTGCTGCTGGTCCGATAAAAGCCACCACATCTTGATAAGAAACTTCTGGACGGCGAAGGAATTCCTTGGCTGTCACTGCATCGGTCAACGGCTTGAAGCCCATCGCCTCAACCTTGGCATTGGTTTCCTTGACTGGCTTGAGTTTGATACTGTCGAGACGCTTCATCTCATTGTCAAATTGATTTTTCTTAATCTCAAATCGAGCCCAACGTTCATCATCCACAAGGCCAATCTCGCGTCCCATCTCTGTCAAACGCATATCAGCATTGTCATGACGGAGGATGAGACGGTACTCAGCACGACTTGTCAATAGACGGTAGGGTTCAATGGTTCCCTTGGTCACCAAGTCATCAATCATCACCCCGATATAACCATCACTACGCTTCAAAATCAACTCAGGCTTGCCTTGGATTTTCAGAGCCGCATTGATACCCGCGATAATCCCTTGGCCAGCAGCTTCTTCATAGCCAGACGTTCCATTGGTCTGACCAGCAGTGAAAAGTCCTGAGATTTTCTTGGTTTCCAGAGTCGCACGCAACTGGTGCGGCAAGACCATGTCATACTCAATGGCATAACCAGTTCGCATCATCTCTGCATTTTCCAGACCTTTAATGGAATGAACCAAGTCACGCTGGACATCCTCAGGCAGACTGGTTGAAAGTCCTTGAACATAGACTTCCTCAGTATTGCGCCCTTCTGGCTCAAGGAAGAGTTGGTGACGTTCCTTGTCCGCAAAGCGCACAATCTTGTCTTCAATCGACGGACAGTAACGAGGCCCCACTCCCTTGACCACACCTGTAAACATAGGCGCACGGTGGAGGTTGTTTTGGATGATCTCATGACTGGTACCATTGGTATAGGTCAACCAGCATGGCACTTGGTCTTTGACATAATCCTCATCACGTGAAGTATAAGAGAAGTGATTAGGCGCTTCGTCTCCTGGCTGAATCTCTGTCACATCGTAATTGATAGAAGAAGCCTTGACGCGTGGAGGGGTTCCTGTCTTGAAACGACCGATTTCGAGGCCCAGTTCCTTGAGATTGTCAGCAAGGTTAATAGAAGCTAGGCTGTGGTTAGGTCCTGATGAGTACTTGAGATCTCCGATGATGATTTCCCCACGAAGAGCAGTCCCTGTCGTCACAATAACAGCCTTGGCAGCATATTCTTGATGGGTCGCTGTACGCACACCGACAACCTTGCCGTCTTCCACCAAAATCTCATCAATCATAGTCTGACGAAGGGTCAGATTTTCTTGATTTTCAACCGTCTTGCGCATTTCCTTGGAGTAAAGCTCCTTGTCAGCCTGCGCACGAAGGGCACGAACGGCAGGACCTTTCCCAGTGTTGAGCATCTTCATCTGGATGTAAGTCTTGTCAATGGTTTTGGCCATCTCGCCACCGAGGGCATCAACTTCACGCACGACAATCCCTTTGGCAGAACCACCGATAGAGGGGTTACAAGGCATGAAAGCCAGCATTTCAATGTTGATAGTCGCAAGCAAGACCTTACAGCCCATACGGCTAGCGGCCAAGGAAGCCTCGACCCCAGCGTGTCCCGCACCAATTACAATAATATCGTATTCTTCAGTAAAATTATAAGTCATATTTCTCTCCTATTCCTCAAGATGAATGTGTCGCAGTTGGCCGTCCCAATCGGGTAGGGCTGTTTTTAAAAAGGCTGGAACTAACTGGAAATCCTCAAGCTGGTCCAAGTCAATCCATTCACAGGGCAGCGTTTTCTCATCTTCCTGCATAGTCAATGGGGCATCTTCAAGCAAATCCACCAGATAATGAAACTCGATATTGTGATAGGAAACACCGTCCTGTTCAAAACGATTTTCAACCACGAAAGCTAGCTGCCCAGCTTGAGCTTTAACACCCAGTTCTTCCCTCACTTCACGGACTACCGCGTCTTCCGTTCTTTCATTAACTTGAATCGCACCGCCGATAGTGTAATACTTGCCCTTGTCTTTGGTAACTAGAAGCTTGCGATTTTGGAGAATCAAGGCTGTCGCCCGAACTCCAAGAACCGTATTTCCTACTTTTGTCCGAAAATCTTGCTGAGTCATTTTTGTCCTTTCCCTTAAACGACACAAAAACGGTCAAAACTCCAAAGAAGTGCAGGACAAAAAAGCCTGCAACATCCATGAGCTTTGACCATCATTTCTATTGCTTTTATTATTGTAGCAAATTGAGAAAATTTGTCAATCTAAATGTACTGACAAACTTGTCCATCGCGGTAGGCATTGTCAATCAAACCGCCACCGAGACACTCTTCGCCATCGTAAAAGACAACTGCCTGTCCTGGTGTGATGGCACGTTGCGGTTCCGCAAAAATGACCTCTGCCTTGTCTCCTTTGACATGTACTGTCACCTTTGAGTCGGGTTGACGGTAGCGGAATTTTGCCGTACATTCTAGCGTAAATTCCTCTGGCATCTCACGAGTAAAGTGAACTTGACTGGCTTCTAGACTTGTTGACATGAGCGAATCATGGTAGAAACCTTGGCCGACATAGAGAATATTCTTACTCAGATCTTTTCCGACAACGAACCAAGGGGCATTGTCACCACCGTGTTGTCCACCGATACCAAGCCCGCCACGCTGACCAATCGTATAATACATAAGACCTGCGTGCTCGCCCATATCGCGACCATCCACAGTCATCATGCGGCCTGGCTGAGCTGGCAGGTAGTTACTGAGAAAGTTTTTAAAGTTCTTTTCTCCGATAAAGCAAATCCCTGTCGAGTCTTTCTTCTTAGCAGTCACAAGGCCTGCTTCTTCTGCTAGTCTGCGTACTTCAGGCTTTTCCAAATGTCCCAAGGGGAACATAGTTTTTTGCAGTTGTTCTTGCGAAAGTTGGCTGAGGAAATAGGTCTGGTCCTTGCCATTGTCCACGCCACGAAGCATGTGAACAGTGCCATCCTCATCACGCGCCACACGGGCATAGTGCCCAGTCGCCACATAGTCTGCCCCCAAGGTCATAGCATACTCCAAAAAGGCCTTAAACTTGATTTCCTTGTTGCACATAACATCTGGATTTGGCGTACGCCCTGCACGGTATTCCGCTAAGAAATACTCAAAAACGCGGTCCCAGTACTCTTTTTCAAAGTTGACAGAGTAGTAGGGAATGCCAATCTGGTCTGCCACCGCAGCCACATCCTTGTAATCTTCGGTCGCCGTACAGACGCCGTTTTCATCTGTGTCATCCCAGTTCTTCATGAAGATACCGATCACATCGTAGCCCTGCTCCTTGAGAAGAAGAGCCGTCACCGACGAATCGACACCACCACTCATCCCCACAACAACACGTGTTTTAGAGTTATCACTCATGGTAAGTCTCCCATCTATTCGTTTATTTATACCCTCAAAATTCTATTTACTATGACTTTCAATAGAATTTATTTGAGTATAGTCATTTCGTTTGCTTTTAGTACTAGGCAACGAGTCGTAGGCATAACTTGAGTTAGGCAAGACGAGTTAACGACGTAATAAAAGATAAACGAAATGACTAGTTCACGATTGAAGGTCGTGTGTGCTTAACGATTGAAGGTCGCTTGAGCAGTATTCATTATAACATGCTTGGTTGGAGAAGACAAGAAAGAGGCTGATAATCTGACATTCTATTTGATAGAAACAGAAATATAATTACAAAAAGGGCAATGAACAGTTAAATCTCGATTCTACTTATAAACTTATTTATAAAATAAGCTAAAAATGATATACTGTAATGAGGAGGAAGTCGTACATGATCCCTTTAAGATACTACCATCCATGTACGTAGTACGATTGTGAAAAACTACAAAGATATTCTAACATCAAAAAATACTATTTTTACTATCATTATTGTTGTAGGTCTTGGACTTTTAATAGGTTTAGTCATTCATCAAGAACATATCCAAGCAGAGAGAGGGAACATCGCTCTCAGCAAACAACATAAGGATGGACAAGATGTCGAACAAGTAAAAAATGCTATTAAAAACTTCAATATTGATTCTGAAACGATTATAGAGGATTGGAAAAAAATTCAAGAATTAAAGCCTACCACTGACGAAGGCAAAAAGACATTAACAGAATTTCTTACTTCTACTGCCGATAAAATCACTAATCATTATACTGAAAAAGCTTTAAAATTGGATATAAAGGAATCCGATAGCCAGTTTGAAGATAAACAAGCACTTGAAACAGCCATCACTTCCTTACAAAAAATACTAGAAATTATTAAAAGTGTCAACTCCACAAGCAAACAAGCCACTATTGATGAAAAAATAAAACCCATTCAAGAACTGATTTCTAAATTCCAAAAGCAAGTTGAAGTCTTGACCAAAAAAGAAGAAGAACAAAAGTCTAATAAAAAAGAAACAGAAACGACTAGTAACGTTGAGGGAAGAGAAAGCTATTCTTCAGAAGGAGGTAGCTACACTCCAAGCTATACTGAGTCAAATGGGAACAGATATAATTCACAAGCACCTGTAAGCGAGCAATATTCATCTGATAGTGCTAGAAGCGGGGGAAACACTGCTGTCAATACACGAGATCAAGCTACTGATACTGCAGGAACCCAAGGAGATACGAATACCAATAATAATAGTAATAATGCCGAGGTTCGCGATACTAACAGTAATAATCGCACTAATTCAGCTGGAGAAACTCCAGAATCTCGTCAGCCGTAAGCAATCTGTTATTACTACTATTTAAAAATTGTCTTTTGTCAAATAAAAGCACACAAAAAGAGCCATCAAAGGCTCTTTTTCTATTTCTTAATACCAGCCGTTGTTAAGCCAGAAGTTTTTAGCGGCTGACCATGAACCGTAACGTCCTGCAACGTAAGCATCGGCTACACGTTCTTGGTTAGCAGCTGAGTAGTCACCGTTCAAGTATGAATCTGTCAATTGGTAGCGTCCGATGTATTGGCCGTTTGTAGCTGTATAGCTACCACCTGATTCTTTTTGAGCGATCCATTCTTTAGCTTCTGCTTCAGATCCACTTACAGTTGCAACTGGTGCTGAAGTTTCTGCTACAGCAACAGTTTCTTCTGCTACAGGAGCGCTTGCAGCTGGTGCTGCTTCTTCTACTACTTCTGTAGTTTCTGCTGCTGGAGCTGAAACAGTTTCATCTTGAGCAGCTGGTGCTGCATAAGTAGTTGGCGCTGGTGTTGCAACTGGTGCTACAGGACCATCGATAACCAACTCTTGGCCAACATAAATCAAATGAATGTTGTCGATGTGGTTGTTTTCTGCCAATTTCTCAACAGTTGTGTTGTGAGTTTCAGCGATTTCTGAAAGTGTATCACCTTCTTTAACAGTGTAAGTTGATGATTCTTGAGCAGATACAAATGATGGAGCAAATACTGTAAACAAGGCAGCTACTCCTGCAAGAGTTGTTTTAATCTTTTTAGTTGTTGATTTCATATTTGAAAATTCTCCTTCTTTCTATAGTTCTATCATACCCTTTAAATATTACCGTTTCTTGACACTTTTATGTAGAAATATTACAAAATTATTTTTTATTTCTCTAAATAAGCCATTTTTTGTTACAAAAGATGCTTTTTTATGCTATTTGTAGTGTAAAAAGGTTTTCATCCACAATTAAAGCCAAGACCTTCATTCTTTGATATAATAGAGATAAGAATTTTTATAAGGGGAAACTGATGAAATCACTTCGTTTTCAATCTGTCTTTGATATCATCGGACCAGTTATGATTGGCCCATCTAGTAGCCATACCGCTGGTGCTGTTCGTATTGGGAAGATTGTCTCTTCCATTTTTGATGATACTCCGACAGAAGTCGAATTCCAACTATTTAACTCATTTGCCAAGACCTATCGTGGTCACGGAACAGACCTAGCCCTTGTTGCAGGTATTTTGGGCATGGATACAGATGATCCTGAAATCCCAAACAGTCTGGAGATTGCCCACAAGCGCGGCATCAAGATTGTCTGGACCATTCAGAAAGACAGCAATGCCCCTCACCCAAACACCACTAAAATTACCGTCAAAAATGCTCATAAAACCATCAGCGTGACTGGTATTTCTATCGGTGGAGGAAATATTCAGGTAACCGAACTCAATGGCTTTGCCGTCTCTCTCAATATGAATACACCGACTATCATCATTGTTCATCAAGATATTCCAGGTATGATTGCCCTCGTAACAGAGGCACTTTCCCGCTATGATATCAATATCGCCCAGATGAATGTTACTCGTGAAAAAGCTGGTGAAAAAGCCATTATGATTATCGAAGTTGACAGTCGCAACTGTGATGATGCCATCGAAGAAATTCGAAAAATCCCTCATCTCCACAATGTCAATTTCTTTAAATAGGAGGAAGCATGTTTTATTCTATCAAAGAATTGGTCGAGCAAGCAGATCTGGACTTTCAAGGAAATGTCGCAGAACTCATGATTACAACAGAGTTTGAATTGACCGGTCGCGAACGTGAAGAAGTCTTCCTTCTCATGGAACGCAATCTGGAAGTCATGAAAGCCTCTGTCCAACTTGGCCTCAATGAAAATAAATCTCGTAGTGGCCTGACAGGTGGAGATGCTGCCAAATTGGATCACTACATTAAAAACGGAAAAACTCTGTCAGATTACACGATTCTCTCTGCTGCCCGAAATGCCATCGCAGTCAATGAACACAATGCTAAAATGGGCTTGGTCTGCGCTACTCCAACCGCTGGAAGTGCTGGCTGTCTCCCTTCTGTTCTCACTGCTGCTATTGAAAAATTAGACCTCAGCCACGATCAACAGCTGGATTTCCTCTTTGCTGCAGGTGCCTTTGGACTAGTCATCGCAAATAACGCCTCTATCTCGGGTGCTGAAGGCGGTTGCCAGGCCGAAGTCGGTTCGGCCTCTGCTATGAGTGCTGCCGCCTTAACTCTAGCTGCAGGTGGGACACCTTATCAGGCCAGTCAGGCCATTGCCTTTGTCATTAAAAATATGCTAGGCCTCATCTGTGACCCTGTTGCCGGCTTGGTCGAAGTTCCCTGTGTCAAACGCAATGCCATGGGAGCTAGCTTTGCCTTCATCGCAGCAGACATGGCCTTGGCAGGTATCGAATCTAAAATCCCTGTGGATGAAGTTATCGATGCCATGTACCAAGTAGGAGCAAGCATGCCAACTGCCTTTCGTGAAACAGCGGAAGGTGGACTCGCTGCCACCCCTACTGGTCGTCGCCTCCAAAAAGAAATTTTCGGAGAATAAGTTTATCAAATAGGAGAAACCATGACCTCTATCACAGCGATTTTTTTCGATCTGGATGGAACCCTCGTTGACAGTTCTATCGGGATTCACAATGCCTTTACCCATACCTTTAAGGAGCTGGGGGTGCCTAACCCTGATGCCAAAACTATTCGTGGTTTTATGGGACCGCCTCTTGAAAGTAGTTTTGCGACCTGCCTGCCCAAAGAACAAATTTCTGAGGCTGTGCAGATATACCGTTCCTACTATAAGGAAAAAGGCATCTATGAAGCTCAACTCTTTCCTCAGATTGTAGACTTGCTTGAGGAGTTAACGAGCAATTACCCTCTTTATATCACCACTACAAAGAATACACCTACCGCCCAAGATATGACAAAAAACTTGGGAATCCATCATTTCTTTGATGGCATTTATGGTTCCAGCCCTGAAGCACCTCATAAGGCAGATGTCATTCGCCAAGCCTTGCAGACACATCAACTAGCACCGGAACAAGTCATCATCATCGGAGATACCAAGTTTGATATGCTTGGAGCTCAAGAAACAGGCATTCAGAAATTAGCCGTCACTTGGGGATTTGGAGAGCAAGCAGATCTACTAAACTATCAGCCTGATTATATCGCTCACAAACCCATAGAAGTTTTGGAGTATTTTCAATAATATAAACTGGGCGACAACCCCATTTCAGAAGAAAATGGAGCAAGTCTCTACATAACAAAACGCATATTACCAAGACTTTTAAAGTCCTGATAATATGCGTTTTTCTGATTTTAAAGATTTTTTATTCAACGTGAGTTGTTTGATTAGCAAAGGCGATAATGGCTTGCTTCAACTCATCTCCACTGAGAGTTCGGAACTCTTCAATCTTTTGATCGATGGCTTCTAGAGGCATGACATTAACCTTACCAACGAAAATCTTATCCATAACTTGGTTATCAACAAGTTCGGTTGACACCAAGAGTTCCTCATAGAGTTTTTCACCTGGACGGATTCCAACTTCAACGATTGGAATTTCGCTTTCGGTGTGTCCACTTAGAAGGACCATTTTCTTGGCCAAGTCATAAATCTTGACTGGTTTGCCCATATCAAGGATAAAGACTTCTCCATCCTTGGCATAAGCACCAGCATGGATAACCAAACGGCTAGCTTCTGGAATGGTCATAAAGTAACGGGTCATGCGGAAGTCTGTCACCGTTACAGGCCCACCTTCAGCAATCTGACGTTCAAAGACTGGAATGACACTGCCACGGCTACCAAGAACATTCCCAAAACGAACTGCACAGTAGGTCGATTGACTACGTTGGTTAAAGCCAGTGACAATCAACTCAGCCACGCGCTTGGTTGCTCCCATAACATTAGGGGGATTGACTGCCTTATCCGTCGAAATCATAACCATCTTAGGCACCTTGGCTTCATCAACAGCCCTAGCAACATTGTAGGTTCCACGGATATTGTTTTTGAAGGCTTCTTTTGGATTACGTTCCATCATAGGAACGTGCTTGTGGGCAGCCGCATGATAAACAATAGCAGGCTTGTACTGCTCGAAGACTTGCAACAGGCGGTCATAGTCTTGAATATCGGCAATCACTGGTACATAATCAATCCCTTGGAACTTACGAATCAATTCATGATATACAAGGTAGATTGAGTTTTCCCCATGACCGAGCAAGACAATGCGTTCAGGATTGAAGCGGCTAACTTGGCGACAGATTTCAGAACCGATTGAACCACCCGCTCCTGTAACCAAGATTGTTTTTCCAGTAAGTTCTGTACCCAGACGCGATTCGTCAAGACGAATTTCCTGACGGCCCAAAAGGTCTGTGATATCAATCTTCTGGAAGCCTCCACCTGCTTGGTGAAGTCCCTGAACAACTGTTTCAACCTTAGGCATCTTGTAACATTTGACACCCAACTTATTACACATCTGCAAGATACGTTCATATTCTGACGGGTCAAGCGATGGAATCGCAACGATGACACGCTCGATTTGATGGCGTTTAGCTAATTCAGGCAAATCATCATATGAACCCAAAACAGGGATTCCACCAAGTTTTTGGCCCTTTTTCTTAGAATCCTTATCCAAAATACCGACAAGTTCTAATTCACTAGTTGGATGTTGGTAACTATCCATAAAGAGAGCTCCACCATCACCGGCACCAATCAAGAAAGTCCGACGGTGTTCTCCATCACCACTTCCCTTTTTGCGTTTGGAGTAGATTAACTGCCAAGTAATCCGTGGCAATAAAATCAAGAAAGTACTCAACAAGATAAAGAGGAAGATAAAACGGATAGAGAAGAGGGGCAAGAAGGCATAGCAGATACTATATGACAAGATACTGCTAGCAGTCACACCAAAAAAGATTTTCATGAAATCCGTAATCTTGCTGTAACGACTGATACTAGCGTTCAACCCCCAAAATCCAATCATCAATTGATAGAACAGGAAGGCCAAACTCGTGTAGATGATGTAGTCAACAGGTGCTGGATTAATCAATCCGTAGAATAAGATATAAGATACAATGATGGAAACTACCATACTCAAAATATCAAATATTCCCCAGAAAACCTGTTTTTGTTGTTTATTTAAAATTTCCACCAGATCAATCACATAATCTGTGAGTTTTTTATTCATAGAAATTTACTCCTCCTTAAAAGAGTTATACTATATCATTATTGTAGCATATTTTGATTTATTTGGCTTATTTTTCCAAATAAATTACTGTTTCCTTGTACTCCTTCTTCCATTTAAATCCTCTAATTAAACCTACAATCGTCCCAAGGCCATAAGCAAAGTGAATGGAAAATAAAAGAAATGGCATCATAATTAGAAATCCATTTTTATGTTTTAATAAAGTCAGAAAAGTGAGCAGTAATAAAAGTAGAAAATAAGCACCTAATAGTAAAGTTATAAATAAGAATGTGAATGGTAACAATGCCAGGCTAAACACAAGACTCAAAACAAATAAACAAGGGACATAGTGAAATAATGATAAACACTTAGGCTGAACATGACTTGTCAAGCCAATCCACAAACCATTTGAATACTTTTGATGCAGCATTTTCTTGAATGTTGGTCGAATATACTGATAAGATAGAATACTTGGGCTATAGCGGATTTTATAACCATGTTCTCGAATTCTATAATGAATATCATTATCTTCAGTTCGGCCAAGTTGCTCATTTACTAAACCAACCTTCTGGAAAACCTCTCGTTTATACATCCCATGAAAAATAGAAGAAACATATCTATCCTCGGAACTCTTTCGATAATTGGCAATGCTACTGCCAAACATATTTTCCTCAACAAGATGCACGGTCTCTGCCCATTTTCCCTTTCCTTCAACAATCGTCGGTCTAGGTCCCCCACAGACTGATTCACCTTGTTGAATAACAGCCACATTATTCATTACAAAACTCTCAGTAACTTTTGAATGAGCATCAATTTTTAAAATAAGGTCCCCTACAGAATGTTTAACTCCCAGGTTAAAACCACTAGCTTGATTTTTCTTAGGATTGTTATACAATCTGATTGAGTTAAACTCTGTGTCTTCTTTTATAAATTGCTGAATGATGGCTGTTGTCCCATCTGCAGACATAGCATTTATAAATAGAATTTCAATATTTTCTTTAGGATAGGTTTGATTTTTTAAGTCTTCAATTAGACCAGGCAGATATTTTTCTTCATTGTATGCACTGATTACAATGGATACGAGAAGACTTTCAACATTTTGAGTCACTACTACTCTCCTGAATTTTTCCTTCCACTATTTTATCATAATTTTCAAGACTTTCCCATTTTTATCTTGAAAGCCAGAAACCTTACTTGACATTATAGTGAAAAAGCCTTAAAATAAGCTGTTATTAAAATCAGTTAGAAGAGGTATTATATGAAAAAGCAATCACTCTTTTTTGTTCCAGGTATTATCCTGATTGGTGTGTCCTTGCGGACTCCTTTTACTGTTTTACCCATTATTTTAGGAGATATTTCGCAAGGACTGGGAGTAGAAGTTAGTTCGCTTGGTGTCTTGACCAGCCTTCCTCTCCTCATGTTTACCCTCTTCTCACTCTTCTCTACCCGACTGGCTCAAAAAATCGGCTTGGAGCATCTCTTCACCTACAGCCTCTTCTTCTTGACCATCGGTTCTCTCATTCGACTAATCAATCTGCCCCTGCTCTATCTAGGAACCTTGATGGTTGGGGCAAGTATCGCAGTCATCAATGTGCTGCTTCCTAGTCTTATCCAAGCCAATCAACCAAAGAAGATTGGTTTTCTGACCACCTTATATGTAACCTCTATGGGGATTGCAACGGCTCTGGCCTCCTATCTGGCTGTACCTATTACACAAGCCAGTTCTTGGAAAGGACTTATCATCCTCCTCACCCTGCTCTGTCTAGCAACTTTTTTGGTCTGGCTCCCAAATCACCGCTATAATCACAGACTGGTTCCACAAACCAAACAAAAAAGCAAAACAAAGGTCATGCATAATAAACAGGTCTGGGCAGTTATTGTCTTTGCAGGTTTTCAATCCTTGCTCTTTTACACAGCTATGACCTGGCTACCTACCATGGCCATCCATGCAGGCCTATCCAGTCACGAAGCTGGCTTGCTCACTTCTATCTTCTCTCTGATTAGCATTCCTTTTTCAATGACCATCCCAAGCCTGACAACCAGCTTGTCTACTCGCAACCGTCAGCTCATGCTCACTCTGGTTTCACTAGCTGGTGTGTTCGGCATTTCCATGCTCTTTTTCCCAGTCGGTAATTTCTTTTACTGGCTTGCCATCCATCTCCTCATCGGAACCGCAACCAGCGCCCTCTTCCCCTATCTCATGGTCAACTTTTCACTCAAGACAAGCGCCCCTGAAAAGACAGCCCAATTGTCCGGCCTATCTCAAACAGGAGGCTATATCCTGGCAGCCTTTGGGCCAACCCTCTTTGGTTACAGTTTTGACCTTTTCCACTCTTGGGTACCAGCTGTAGCTGCCCTCTTGCTCGTCGATATCCTGATGACTGTGGCTCTCTTTACAGTGGACAGAGCTGATAAAATCCTCTAAACTTCTAGTTTTTCCTAGAAGTTTTTTATATATAAAAATTTTACACATTTCTCTTGACAGGGCTTTCATTTAGATGTACAATGTATGTGTAGAAAAATTATATATAAAAATCTTACACATTAGAAAAGGAGGTTTCCCATGTACTTTCCAACATCCTCTGCCTTGATTGAATTTCTCATCTTGGCCGTACTGGAGCAGGATGATTCTTATGGTTATGAGATTAGCCAGACCATTAAGCTGATCGCTAATATCAAAGAATCTACACTCTATCCTATCCTAAAAAAATTGGAAGGCAATAGCTTTCTGACAACCTATTCTAGAGAGTTCCAAGGTCGCATGCGCAAATACTACTCCTTGACAAATGGTGGTATAGAACAGCTCGTGACCCTGAAAGATGAATGGGCACTCTATACAGACACCATTAATGGCATCATAGAAGGGAGTATCCGCCATGACAAGAACTGAATACCTGACTCAGCTAGAACTCTATCTCAAAAAACTGCCTCAGGCTGACCAAATTGAAGCCATGGACTATTTCAGGGAACTCTTTGACGATGCTGGAGTCGAAGGAGAAGAAAAACTCATCGCTAGCTTGGGAACTCCCAAAGAAGCGGCCCACGAAGTTCTCTCCAATCTTCTCGATAAAAAAATCAATGAAGCACCCGCTCAAAAGAATAACCGACAAATTTTGCATATCGCCTTGTTAGCTCTCCTTGCAGCCCCTATCGGTATTCCTCTGGGAATCGCCATCCTCGTGACCCTGTTCGCAATCCTTGTGGCAGCCTTGACTGTCATCTTGGCTTTCTTTGCGGTTTCCATACTTGGTATCATCGGCGGATTCCTATTTTTAGTTGAAAGTTTCACTGTCTTAGCCCAAGCTAAATCAGCCTTTATCTTGATTTTTGGTGCTGGTTTACTGGCTATCGGTGCTTCTTCACTAGTCTTACTAGGTATTTCCTATGTAGCTCGCTTCTTCGGTCTACTCATTGTTCGCCTGGTGCAATTTGTTCTCAAAAAAGGAAAGAGAGGTGACCAGCATGCGTAAATTGACAAAAGGATTTCTCATTTTTGGTGTGGTGACTACCGTTATCGGATTTATCCTGCTCTTTGTAGGCATCCAATCTGACGGAATCAAGAGCCTACTTGCCATGTCCAAGGAACCTGTCTATGATAGTCAGATGGAAGAGCTGACCTTTGGCAAGGAAGTCGAAAACCTAGATATTACGCTCCACCAACACGCGCTCACCATCACAGACTCTTTCGATGATCAAATCCACATTTCTTATCATCCATCTATTTCTGCTAACCATGATCTTGTCACAAATCAAAACGACAAAACTCTAAGCCTCACTGATAAGAAACTGTCTGAAAGTCCATTGCTCTCTTCTGGAATTGGCGGGATTCTCCATATCGCAAGTAGCTACTCTAGTCGTTTTAATGAAGTTATTCTCCAAGTTCCAAAGGGAAGAAGTCTAAAAGGGATCAACATCTCAGCAAATCGCGGTCAAACCAGTATCACTAATGCTAGTCTTGAAAATGCGACCATCAATACCAATAATAGCTATCTCCTCCGAATTGAAGGAAGTCGTATCAAAAACAGTAAACTCACAACACCAAATATTATTAATATCTTTGATACAGACCTTACAGATAGTCAGCTAGAGTCAACAGAACATCACTTCCACGCTGAAAATATCCAAGTTCACGGCAAGGTGGAATTAACTTCTAAAGACCATCTCTCAATCACTCTGACGCAAAAAGAAAGCCAACGAATTAATTGGGACATCTCAAGTAACTATGGTTCTATCTTACAAGCCACAAGAGAAAAACCTGGATCAAAATACACAGAATTAAGCAACCCTTACAAAACTGAAAAAGCTGGTGTCAAGGATCAACTCATTGCTAGAGCTGATAATGATATCACTCTAGTATCCACACCAATCAGACGTTGACAAAAGCGCTTACATCTGCTACTATGGAAGCATATTTATCTAACTAAAAAGGAGGTTCTACCATGAAACAAGAATGGTTTGAAAGTAATGATTTTGTAAAAGTAACAAGCAAGAACAAACCTGATGAACAGTCCCAAGATGTTGCAGACAAGGCTGAAGAAACGATAGCCGATCTCGATACACCAATTGAAAAAAATACTCAAGTAGAGGAGGACGTCTCTCAAGCTGAAATCGAACTTGAAAGCCAGCAAGAAGAGAAAATTGAAACGCCTGAAAACGATGAAGCGAGAACAGAAATAGAAGAAAAGAAAGCATTAGATTCTACTGAGGAAGAGCAAGACCTTTCTAAAGCAACAGAAAAAGTCACTATAGCTGAAGAGAGTAAAGAAGCACTTCCTCAGCAAAAAACAACCACGAAAGAGCCCCTTCTTATCAGTCAATCCTTAGAAAGTCCCTATATCCCCGACCAAGCTCCAAAATCTACGGATAGATGGAAAGAGCAAGCGCTTGATTTTTGGTCTTGGCTAGTGGAGGCTCTCAAATCTCCTACAAGCAAGCTTGAAACAAGTAGCACACACAGTTACACAGCCTTTCTCTTGCTCATTCTGTTTTCTGCATCTTCCTTTTTCTTTAGTATCTACCACATCAAACATGCTTACTATGGACATATAGCAACTATGCATAATCACTTCCCTGAACAATTTGCTTCATTAAATCTCTTTTCGATTATCTCTATCCTAGTAGCAACAACACTCTTCTTCTTTTCATTCCTCTTGGGTAGTTTCGTCGTGAGACGATTTATTCACCAGGAAAAGAACTGGACGCTAGAAAAGGTTCTCCAACAGTATAGTCAACTCTTGGCAATTCCAATCTTCCTCACTGCTATTGCTAGTTTCTTTGCCTTCTTTGATAGCCTACGATTTACAGCTCTCCTGTGTGTGATTAGCATTGGGATCATTCTGCTTGCCAGTCTCCATATCATTACAAGACCAAGTCAATCAAGTGAAACCGACTCCTTCTATCAATTATTCTTGTCTGTCCTTGTGAACGGAGTTATTATCCTCCTCTTCTTTGTAGCTGAAGTGGCACTGATTGGAGATTATCTTCGTATCTTGGCCTTTCTTTAAACTTCATACTCTTCGAAAATCTCTTCAAACCACGTCAGCTTCGCCTTACCGTAGATATATGTTCCTGACTTTGTCAGTCTTATCTACAACCTCAAAACAGTGTTTTGAGCAGCCTGCGGCTAGCTTCCTAGTTTGCTCTTTGATTTTCATTGAGTAGCAATCCTGTCTTCCATGGCAGGATTTTTTCTATGTCAAAAAAGCAAGTCACTTGACCTGCTTTACTTTTCTTGTGCTAATACTTTAAAATCTTTGTCTAAGATGGGTTGCACTTCTAATTGATTGGCGTCTAGTTGGTGGTAAGATGCTGATGGTAATGACTCTAGGAATTTTGCATAGTCCAAGCGAGCGATAGCTTCATAGTCTTCTGGTTTAGAGCCATCTCCTGTGATTTGAACCAAGTCAATCTCCCACTGCACTTCCTTATCCACCAATTGCTCAATATAGGTAGCAGGAACAAATGGTTCTCTAGGTAAAACGGTCTTGACTCCTTGAGCCAGATGGTAAACACCGTACACTTGGCCTTCTCTATCCTGATAGAAGGAAACTCTTGCAAAGTAAGCATCGGTCTCTTGAACCGCACGCACACGTGCTTCAAACTGTGCCAAACCATCTGCCTCTAAAAAGCTCTTCAAGTCCTCGTGACTAAAGAAAACAGGATTAAAAATTCCTTGGCAAATCGTAAAACGGGCTGCATTATCTGCCAGATGGGCTTGAATACTTGCTTGGAAATAAGCTTCAAAATCAAAACCATCTAGTCCTTCAATCTCAGTTCCCGTGTAAGCAAGCAGGGCATCTAAAAATGACTTGATAATCCGCCAGTCTGTCTTCGTTAGCAGGTCAGGAAGATCGACACGGTAAGCCTTTTGACCATCAGCATAACTGACCTTAAAGAGGAATTGTGATTGCCCCACTATCGCACACTCGATATACTCGAGACGATTAAGAGGCTGACGGAGATAGACGGCATCATAGCTATGCGACTCCAAACCATCTACCAAGGCCAAGATAGACTTGGCAGTCAAAATTTCCTGTTCTCCTAAAATGCTCTGTTTATTTGGAATAAAAAATGTTTTCGTCATAACTGGACTCCTTTGAAATCGTTTACATATAGTATACCTTATTTTTCTGAAAGATACAAAAACAAACTTTATACTCTTCGAAAATCAAATTCAAACCGCGTCAGCTTCGCCTTGCCGTACTCAAGTACAGCCTGCGGCTAGCTTCCTAGTTTGCTCTTTGATTTTCATTGAGTATTAGATTTTTGAGTACAAAGCATAGAAAAACAGCCCCTGAGGACTGTTTAATCTTATACAGTAGCTGCTTGATCCAAGCTTTCACCGATAGCGGCTAGGCGCTCGATCACTTCTGCTTGTGTCAATTCATTTTCTGAAACATAGCGGTTACGTGGGTGAACACGGCACTCGTGTGAGCATCCACGAAGGTACTTGTCTTCATTTTCTTCTGATGTCAAGATACGACGGTTACAGAAGGGATTTCCACAGTTGACATAACGTTCACATGGTGTTCCATCAAACCAGTCTTTTCCTACGATGGTTGGGTTGACATGGTTGACATCTACGGCAATACGCTCGTCAAAGACATACATTTTCCCATCCCAAAGCTCACCTTGAACTTCTGGGTCTTTACCGTAAGTTGCGATTCCTCCGTGCAATTGGCCGACATCTTTGTAGCCTTCACGGACCATCCAGCCTGAGAATTTCTCACAGCGAACGCCACCTGTACAGTAAACCACGACACGCTTGTCCATGAATTTTTCCTTGTTATCACGAACCCATTGTGGCAACTCACGGAAGTTGCGGATATCTGGACGGATAGCCCCACGGAAATGTCCTAGATCGTACTCATAATCGTTACGTGTGTCAAGGACAACGGTATCTTCGTCAAGAAGGGCTTCTTTGAATTCTTTTGGAGACAAGTAAGCACCTGTTGTTTCAAGTGGGTTGATGTCGTTATCAAAATCGTTGTCTTCCAAACCAAGGTGGACAATTTCTTTCTTGTAGCGAACAAACATCTTCTTGAAGGCTTGTTCATTTTCTTCGTCAATCTTGAACCAGAGGTCTTCCATGCCTGGGAGGCTGTGAACGTAGTCCATGTATTTTTGAGTTGTTTCATAATCACCTGAAACTGTTCCGTTAATTCCTTCGTCAGCGACTAGGATACGGCCTTTAAGGCCGATTGATTTACAGAAAGCCAAGTGGTCTGCAGCAAATTGCTCTGCATTTTCAATTGGAGTATAAAGGTAGTAAAGTAAGACACGAATATCTTTTGCCATAAGATTTGTTCTCTTTTCTATTCTTAAATTTTCAGAATTTTTCATCTAACTATACTAGTATACCTGCTTGAGAAAACGAATGCAATTTATTTGACTGGAAATTGTAGAAAGGTGCTTATCCCTGCATTTCATCAGTAACCATAGCGAATAGCAGATAGTTCTCTCAATTTTTTGATCTGCTCGGATTGACTTTCTGATAACATCAGCTTATTGTCAATCAACACATGTGAGATATCAACATTCATTTGGCTCAATATAAAAGGAGTAGAAGTCCCATCGTCCTTCAATCTTCTTTGATAAATCACTAATTGATTTTTCAAGGGAGTCAATTGAGGCGTATCCTTTATATCTTCCAATAGATGATTTATAATCGACATGGCTTCACAACGTCTTTCACTGCCTCCAGCAAACCATTTTAATGGTGTCACACTCATTTACCTCCTGAAATTCGTTTATAAATTGAAAAACTATCATTCCTAACTTTCAATCCAGTATTTAACCAAACACCCTATGTAAAAAAGTCAGCAAAAATGGTAATGTCGCGAAAATATTATTAATCACATGCACCGCATAGGAAGGATAAATGCTCCTG
Source organism: Streptococcus mitis (assembly GCA_965245755.1). Lineage (GTDB taxonomy): Bacteria > Bacillota > Bacilli > Lactobacillales > Streptococcaceae > Streptococcus > Streptococcus mitis_DY. The sequence continues at coordinate 29,294 of CBDFAU010000019.1, forward strand.
GTATAGCGGGTCAAACTAGCAAAGATGATGCCAAATGTTGCAAAGACGAAGATATCTAACAGACTAGGCAGGCTTGAAAAATGAGGAAGAGCAAATAAAATGGAAGGAAGGAGCAAATCAAGGCCAAATCTCGAATGCTTAAAAAAGGCGTGTTGCAGTAATCCTCTATAGATCAGCTCTTCCATAAGTGGAGTCAGAAAGAACAAAGTTATATAGATACCTAGCTCAGCAAAGTTGGTCCCACTATAACCGATCAATACGGCCCAACCTTCAGCAGTTGACTGAACATGTTTAGCTGTCTGAACGTTAAAAGAGATATAGAGCACTACCACTAGTACTGTCAAAATCGAATACCAAAGCCATTTTTTTCTTGGAATGCGAAAAAGATAGCCATGACCTGTCTTAACCAGAATCCAAATCATGACTCCGCTAAATAGCAAACTCAAGAGATTTTGAATCCAGACGAAATTGCCAATCTGGGAAGAAAATTGCCAATAATTTTGGACAATAAGCGTCAACTGAGAAAGACCAAATACGAAAAATAAGTAAGAGAAGACTGCGCTTATTTTGAAGACAAGCTGATACTTCTTCATATGAACTCTCCTTTGTAAACTCGAGACATCTCTAATATAAGCTATATTTTCCTAAATCCTTACTCCAAATCCTAAATGCTACTTGAGATTTCCTGAATGGTTAAATAGTGATAAGAAAAACATGGATATCTATGCTCTCTCGTTTCAAAAAATCACTGCCTCCCCCAGACCAACCTGAGGAAAACAGTGATTCAGTTTTTAGGAGTTAGGAATGAATACACGAAATCAATTGATCTTATGATTTTTTGTTTTTCAAGAATTCATCGTATTGTTTTTGCATTTCATTCAATACTTTATCGTAAGCACCTTCAGATTTCAATTTTTCCATCAATTCTGGAATAGCTTTATCTGGATCTACAGTACCAGTGTTGATAGCTGTATCGAATTGTTGCATTGTGTTAGAGATAGCTGAGATTTCAGATTTCACATTGTCAGTGTTAAAGATGAATCCAAGTGCTGGAGATTCTTTAGCTTCAGCCAATTGTTTCTTAGAATCTTCGATTTGTTGGTCTGTAACGTTTTCGTTGATGTAAAGAATCCAGTTGTTACCTGTGTTCCATCCACCCATGTGAGTGTTTCCTTTGTAGCCATCAAGGACTTTAACACGGTTTTCTTTACCTGGAAGTTTTTCCCAGTTCTTGCCTTCTGGACCGTATACAAGACCATTCAAGAGTTCTGGGTTAGTGTTCAAGAGGTTCAACACTTCCATTGATTTTTCTTTGTTCTTAGAGTTGTTTGAGATAACAAAGTTAGCAACTTGTGTTGTTTGATTTTTCTTGATGAAGTTAGTGATTGGTTTGATTTGGATATCTTTGTTAGCAACACGTGAAAGCAAGCTGTTACCGTAGTCAGCTGGTCCTACTGTTTCTTCACGAACGAACCAAGTATCTTGTTGAAGGTCAAATGAAGTATCGCTTGTTGCTACGTCTTTTGGAATGTATCCAGCTTCATAGAATTTGTGAAGAGTCTTCAAGTGTTCTTTAAAGCGAGGCACTTCGTAACGGTTTACAATCTTAGTAGTGTCCCCTTCAAGGTCGATAACGAATGGAAGTCCATTTGGAACTGGGTAGTCAAAGTTATCGGATGGGATGAAGTTCTTAGTAACCGCAAATGGCACTACATCTGGAGCTTTTTCTTTGATTTGTTTCAAGACTGGTTCAAGTGTTTCATATGAGTTTACACCTGAAATGTCGATACCGTATTTAGCAAGAAGAGTTCCGTTGAAGGCGAAGTTTTGAGATGACGCAACGTTGGCTGCAACTGGAACAGCGTAAATTTTACCGTTTACAGTATTACCCTTGATGTAAGCTGGGTCAAGTGCTTTGTAAAGGTCTTTACCTTCTTTTTTGTACAATTCTGTCAAGTCAGCATAAGCACCTTTTTGTGCATTTACAACGTAGTTATCTGCAAAGGCGATATCATAGTTTTCACCAGATGATGTGATAACTGACATTTTCTTGCCGTAGTCACCCCATCCAAGATATTGGATATCCAATTTGGCACCAACTTTTTCTCCGATAATTTTGTTAGCATTTTCTAGCAATTCATCCAAGTTATCTGGTTTGTCACCGATTTGGTACATTTTGATAACAGTCTTATCACCTGAAGCTGAGTCAGCAGCTTTCTTGTTACCTGAAAGGTTTCCACAAGCAGCGAGACCAGCAGCCAAAGCGACTACGCTAGCAGATGCAAAAGCATATTTTTTCCAGTTTTTCATGACAAAAACTCCTTTTTTATTTTTAAACTTATAAACAATATAATGATTTTAACTTCACGCAAGGGAAGTTGGAAAATGAGAAATGTTTTTTCTCGACAAGCACTATTCTTTCACACCACCGATAGTCAAACCTTTTACAAAGTAGCGTTGGAAGAATGGATACAAAATCGCGATTGGAAGGGTTGCGACCACAACCATGGCCATACGACCTGTTTCTTTTGGTAGAGCAACTCCCAGTTGACCAGATAGACCGACTGCTTTTGCAATGTAGTCCATATTTTGTTGGATTTGCATGAGCAAATATTGCAATGGATACAAGTTGTCACTCTTGATGTAAAGAAGGGCGTTGAACCAGTCATTCCAGAAACCAAGAGCTGTCAAGAGCGTGATGGTTGCGATACCTGGTAGTGACAATGGCAAACAAATTTGGAAGAAAATCCGGGCCTCACTAGCACCATCGATACGAGCGGATTCTAGAATAGCTTCTGGAATGGTCTTCTTGAAGAAGGAACGCATCAAGATGATGTTAAATGGTGAGAGAAGCATTGGAACAATCAAGGCCCAAACTGTATCACCAAGTTGAAGTAAACGAGTTACCACGATATAGCCTGGTACCAAACCAGCGTTGAACAACATACTAAGAAGGGCAAAGATCGTAAAGAATCTGCGATACTTAAAGGTTGTCCGTGAAATGGCGTAGGCATAAGTTGTTGTGATAAAGACATTTGTCAATGTCCCAACTACGGTTACAAAGACTGAGATGAAGAGGGCTTGGAGGATTTTATCCTTAAACTGTGCCAAAAATTCAAAACCGTCTAATCCAAATTGGGATGGGAAGAAGCTATATCCATTTTGGAGAATACTCTTTTCATCTGTCACTGAAATAACAATAACGAATACGAAGGGTAGGATACAAGAGAGGGCAATCAAACCAGAAATAGTACTAAAGAAGATATCTGCTTTCTTACTGAAGGAGTGAATGCCGACATTATCAATTTTCTCTTTTTTAATTTTCTTTTCTGCCATATTCTCCTCCTTTCTAGAACAAGGCTGAGTTTGGATCAACTCGTCTTGCAAGTAAGTTTGATAGGACAACCAGAATCAAGCCGACTACTGATTGATAGAGACCTGCCGCTGAAGCCATCCCGATATCCGCTGTCTGAGTCAAACCATTATAAACATATACGTCCAAGACGTTGGTTACGTTATAAAGCTGAC
>CBDFAU010000020.1:0-32790 GCA_965245755.1 Streptococcus mitis
CTAAGAAAGATATTCCAGGCTACCGCTTCGTAGAAACTAAGAAACTTCCAAATGGAGATACAGAGCACGTCTACGAAAAAGTTAAGACATCATTCAAGGATAAAGAAGGAAACGAGATTCCAGGTAATCCAAGTGAAGATGGCGAACAACCTAAGAAAGATATTCCAGGCTACCGCTTCGTAGAAACTAAGAAACTTCCAAATGGCGACACAGTTCATGTTTATGAAAAAATCATTCCTTCTGTGAAACCAGAACCTGCGAAACCATCAAAACCAGCTCCAGCTAAACCGGCTAAGGAATTGCCTAATACTGGTACAGAAGATCACTCAAGCCTAGCAGCTCTTGGACTTCTTGGAGTATTGAGCGGATTTGGTCTTGTGGCACGCAAGAAAAAAGAAGACTAATGTTTTAATCATTAAAGATTAAACAAAGGAATTCAATTTCATAAATGAAAACCCAACTAATCAAACGATTAGTTGGGTTTTTTATGTGGATTATCTCTTTTTCCAGGCTTGGTAACGGGTATCAATTAATAATTGGGTGAGGCGTCCCATGGTTTCCCTTTCTTCTGGAGTGAGGGATTGAGCTTGGACAAAGAGATGATGAATGTGTTCAAGCGCCTTTAAGGATGACAGGTCATTGATGGAGCTAATCCCAGCATCTAGAATGGTGCCAAAGAAGAGGTCGAAGTAGAGCTGAAGCTCCTCGTCAGGGACTGTTGCCACCCATTCTTTGAAGGTTGTGTCAACTTGTTGACTATCACTGTTGATTTTATCCAGTTGGACGAAGTGCTTGTCCTCAATCTGCCAACTAAAGGTGTCGTGCTGGGCGATACCACCTAAGGCAGTACTGTGCACGATGATTTGGTGGTTAGGGATTTCCATCATCATACCGATAATGGACCCTTGTGGGATGAAGACCTTGCTTCTATGCATTATCCTTTGATAGCCCTCGGTTTGTGTCAGTTCTTTATGGAGACCAGGCGCATCAAAGGTATAAACTGCTGTGATTTGATTTTGCAAGCTTTGCTCAATTTGACTAGCAGCATAGATGGCTAAATTTCCTCCCTTGGAATGCCCAGCCAGAATAACCTTTTGCTTAGGATGGCGGGCAAAAAAGTTCTTTAAATAGCGAAGGGCGTGCTTTTGAGCAGGAATTTCCTTCATATAGGTCAGGTGGAAATCTTCCTTCCAGCCAATGATACTGTCATCTGTACCTCGAAAAACAATCAGATAGGTATCGAGAGTGAGGCGGTAGGTCATAGCAGCAAATTGCTTTTGCAGTTCAGGATCAATGTCATTGATAAAATGGGAGAGTTTGCAATTTTTGAAGCGTTTATGTTGAGCCAATTCATCCAATAGCTGGAGGCGATTTTTGCTGGTCAACATGTTAGGCTCCCTTGGAACCTGTTGAGCTAGTTCTAAAAGTCGCTGAGGAGCTGTGGAGATCAAATTATCAAAGGAGAGATAGGTGATTTCTGTTAAGGCTAGAATGTCTAACTCATTCAAAGGAAGGTCGTAAAAGGAATCGTGTGCGACATCTTTCAGATAGTCAAAAATATTGGCCATAAGAGCTCCTTTCTTTTTATTTATCTTATCAAATTTCCCTCAAATTAGCTAGTAGGATTGTTTCACTTTGTTGGCTAAAAACAAGCTATTTCAAATTCAGTTTCAGACCTTCAAGCATGGAAAAATCTGTTATAATAATAGAAAAGGAGGAGCGCATGCACAAGATTTTATTAGTAGAAGATGATCAGGTCATTCGTCAACAGGTCGGGAAAATGCTCTCTGAATGGGGATTTGAAGTGGTTCTGGTAGAAGACTTTATGGAAGTTTTGAGTCTATTTGTTCAGTCGGAACCTCATCTGGTTCTCATGGATATTGGACTGCCCTTGTTTAATGGCTATCACTGGTGTCAGGAAATTCGCAAGATTTCCAAGGTACCTATTATGTTTCTGTCTTCGAGAGATCAGGCTATGGATATCGTCATGGCAATCAATATGGGGGCGGATGACTTTGTGACCAAGCCTTTTGACCAACAGGTTCTTTTAGCCAAGGTTCAGGGCTTGTTGCGTCGTTCCTATGAGTTTGGGCGTGACGAGAGTTTACTGGAATATGCTGGTGTGATCCTCAATACTAAATCCATGGATTTACATTATCAAGGTCAAATCTTGAACTTGACCAAGAACGAATTCCAGATTTTACGCGTTTTGTTTGAGCATGCGGGCAATATTGTAGCGCGTGACGATCTCATGCGGGAACTTTGGAATAGTGACTTTTTCATTGATGACAATACCCTATCTGTTAATGTGGCTCGATTGCGTAAAAAGTTGGAAGAGCAGGGCTTGGTAGGATTTATCGAGACCAAGAAAGGAATAGGGTACGGATTGAAGCATGCTTGATTGGAAACAATTTTTTCTAGCCTATCTGCGCTCCCGTAGTCGTCTGTTTGTCTATCTGCTTGCTTTAGCATTTCTAGTTTTGCTCTTTCAGTTTTTATTTGCCAGTTTGGGAATTTACTTTCTCTACTTTTTCCTCTTGTGTTGCTTTGTAACCATCTTATTTTTCACTTGGGACATATTGGTGGAAATGCAGGTCTATCGCCAGGAAATTCTCTATGGGGAGAGGGAAGCCAAATCTCCATTGGAAAGAGTTTTGGCTGAAAAATTAGAAGCGCGTGAGATGGAACTCTATCAGCAGAGGTCAGATTCAGAAAGAAAACTGACGGATTTGCTGGATTACTATACCTTGTGGGTCCATCAGATAAAGACCCCCATTGCAGCCAGTCAACTCTTAGTTGCAGAAGTAGCTGACCGCCAACTGAAGCAGCAATTAGAACAGGAAATTTTCAAGATTGATTCCTATACCAATCTAGTTTTACAGTACCTGCGTTTAGAAAGTTTCCATGATGATTTAGTCTTAAAGCAGGTTCAAATCGAGGACTTGGTTAAGGAAATAATTCGTAAATATGCTCTTTTCTTTATTCAAAAAGGCCTAAATGTCAATCTACATGACCTTGATAAAGAAATCGTGACGGATAAGAAGTGGCTACTAGTGGTCATTGAACAAATTATCTCAAATAGTCTCAAGTACACCAAGGAAGGTGGTCTGGAGATTTATATGGAGGGGCAAGAGCTTTGTATCAAGGATACAGGAATCGGGATAAAAAACAGTGATGTCCTCCGAGTCTTTGAACGTGGCTTTTCAGGATATAATGGGCGCCTGACCCAGCAATCATCTGGACTTGGACTTTACCTATCTAAGAAAATTTCTGAAGAACTGGGGCACCAGATTCGCATCGAGTCTGAGGTTGGAAAAGGAACGATAGTGCGGATTCAGTTTGCTCAAGTGAACTTAGTCCTTGAGTGAGAAGAGACAATGAGTTTTTACCCAATCTCTTTTTGCTATATTTCAGGATATTTGAAGACTGTTTTTTACAAAACCAATAATAGAATTTTTAATACGGAATATAGTATAAATACTGGTTCAAAGTAAAGTTTTGTATGCTTTATACTTTTGTTGAGTATAAAATCTATAAACTAAGGGTGAATTACAAAAATTAATTTGAGATGAAGTGAATTGTAGACTTGGGGAATGTCTCCTATTCGATTTCAGAATGAATCGTTGATACTGGATTAAAAGAACTGCAGCTTTCTTTTTATTTTGAATGAGATAGGTGTATATAGATTTGTGTAACTGGTGTAGAACTGTTTCCAAGAATTTATTGAATGTATCGAATACACACATCCTATTGATTTTGAACCAGTTTTTAATTTCTAAATGTTATAATAGTTTTATCAAGTAAAAGGAGACTACCATGATTGGAGACAATATAAAATTCTTACGAAAATCACATAATCTGATATAACCAGAATTTTCACGGATTGTGGGTGTGTCACGAAATAGCCTAAATCGTTAGAAAAACTGAAAAAGCTTACTTTCAATAGAAGTGTTGGAAATATTCATTTTACATCTATCAAAGAAACATGGGATAGACCTATATTTTACAAAATAGCAAATTATATTTTGAATGATAGTAAAAACTGCAGTACTTGTGTGATTTACAATTATTGCACTCAATGTCCGAGTATCGCACTATCTGAAATAGGGAATAGTAGAGATTGTTCTGCGATATGTAAAAAAACGCATTAGCAAGGAGTATCGTATATGCTACCATATCTTAAAACTATTAGATGGTATCTCTTCTTTAATTTTCTTTTTGGTGTAGTATCGAATATCTGCACAGCTTTGTTACCGTATTTCACGCAGGCATTAATCAAAGGGGATTATCAAGTAGCTCTATATGGTTACTCTATGTCAGTGGCAGGCTATTTGAGTTGTAACTATATCCAAATGATACTTGATTGGAAGCAGGGGATTATCTTTTCGACTACTTTGAAAAATGAGTGGTTTCGTTCACTTCTGGGACTCAGTCACCACGATTTCAAGCAGAAAACAGTAGCAGAGTATATTTCCTATCAATCTAATGACCTAGATTCGTTGGAAAAGGATTACCTTCCTCCATTGATGAGTTTTATCAAACAAATTTTACGTATCATCATTTACGCTTTCATTATTAGCAGAACAATTAATCCTATTGTATCACTGATTTTAATCTTTTCTACTGGAATTAGTATTCAAATTCCTAAAATCGTTGGGAAGTTGACCGCTAATCGTAGACAGGTTTACTTGAAAAAACAAGGAGATTACTATCGAACTTTGGAGGATTTGCTCATGGGACATCATTTGGTAAATAAACTAACTATGTCGCATTTTTTGAATCAACAAAAGAGTTCTCTAAAGAATTTGCAGGATAAGTATTTTAAGTATGGTTTGACAAAAATTACAGGCATCTTATTGACAGGTGTTTCTTTTGAATTCATTAGTCTTGTTCTGTTTATTTATTTAGCCTACTCTCTATCTCACCAGCAACTCGGTATTCCTGAGGTGGTGGCGAGTTTCGGATATATTAATGCTTTTTCTGAACCAATACAGGAAATCCTTTATGATTTACAAATGTTAGAGTCCGTAAAGCCTGTAATCAAGAGTTTTCAAAACATTGTTGGGAGACCCGTTTCAGTTCAAGCACCTCAACATTCTTTTGATACGATTACTTTGAAAAACATTTCCAAACAACTGGGAGAATCAAAATTGATAATTACTTCCGCTACGATTCAAAAAGGGGATAAAATTGCGCTTATTGGTAAGAATGGGTCTGGAAAAAGTAGTCTTCTCAACATTTTAAATGGAACAGATGAAGATTTTGAAGGACAAATTGTGCTAGATGGGCTTGTTTTGGACCATCTTTGGGGAAGATTCGGTATGATTCTGCAACAAGAACATACATTTATTTCGAGTTATGAAAATAATGTAACGCTATTCAATAGTTTCAATGAAAAATTCAGAGAAGAAGATTTTGAAAAAATTCCACCACAATCCCTGTCAGGTGGTCAGCAACAACGAATGTATTTAAATCGTGAGAAAAATCGTAAAAATCCATTGCTTATCCTAGACGAACCTTTCTCTGCCTTGGATACTAATCAGTTTAAAATGGAATTGGAAAGAGTTCTGGAACTACCAAGTGCCGTCATTGTTACTTTACATCGCCAAAACGAATTATTAAGTAAGTTTGACCAAGTTTGGGAAATTAAGAATGGAGAACTTGTAATTTTGAAATAGCTAAATTATAAAGAATAAAACGCATAGTATCAAGGTTCAGGAGATACCGTTTTTCCTTCTTCGGATAAGGAAACAAAAATTTCTTGCTTCATCTATCTATTCAATTGATAGATTTCTTCGAAGAAAGACTGTAAAATTTTTGATATAATGTTAAGGATGGACTGACGGATATTTAAAGGATAATTTTCAAAAGAATAACAGGTGAGAAGAAAAATATGTAAGATTGGACAGAAGTCTCTCTACCATCATCCATGCAGAAACAAAATTATACGAAATAAAAGGAGTAACCAATGACTGGAAACTATTCAACACGTGAATACCGTGAGAAATTATATGATGATCTTCATGTTCGATTAAGAGATACAGTGATTTTGATGTGTGCGATTTTTATTGCCTCTATCGGCCTAAATATGAATTCAACAGCTGTCATTATTGGAGCCATGCTGATTTCCCCTCTTATGACACCGATTGTTGGACTGGGGTTTGGTGATGGAGATCATGTCCTATCTTCACTTTGATTATTGGAAAAAAACGGCTCGGTCAGGAGCTAGTATGAATAAGGAGAACAAATGAAACGTTTAAAAATGTTATGGCATATTATGCAGGTTACGGGTTTTACTCGGTTTGCTCTGAGTTTTGTGACCTTTGTTTTTGGGTCAGGAGGCGTGCTTTTCCTAGTTGAACCTGCTATCACAAATTACGGAGACGGTCTTTGGTATGCTTTTGTGACTTCGACGACTGTCGGCTACGGGGATCTCCTAGCTGTGACCTTGATTGGAAGGATTACCAGTGTCTTCTTGACGATTTATGGGCTCATATTTTTTGGCTGTTTATCAGCTGTTATTTTTAATTATTATACCAATTTAAATAAGGAAAGAGGAGAGGACAAATGACTGCCAATTATTCAACACGGGAATACCGTGAGAAATTATATGATGATCTTCATGTTCGATTAAGAGATACAGTGATTTTGATGTGTGCGATTTTTATTGCCTCTATCGGCCTAAATATGAATTCAACAGCTGTCATTATTGGAGCCATGCTGATTTCCCCTCTTATGACACCGATTGTTGGACTGGGGTTTGGTTTAGCTATTTTTGATACGCGTTTAATCAAGCAATCTCTAGAGGTTTTATTTACCCAAGTATTGGTCAGCTTGCTTGTCTCGACTCTGTATTTCTGGATTTCTCCCTTGTCTTATGCAAGTAGCGAGTTGATTGCACGAACCTCTCCAACCATTTGGGATGTCCTCATTGCTATTGCTGGTGGGATTGCTGGTGTGATCGGTTCAAGGAAAAAAGAAGCAAACAATATCGTGCCAGGAGTAGCCATTGCTACAGCTTTGATGCCGCCTATCTGTACTGCTGGCTATGGTTTAGCTAATGGGAATGTACGATTTTTATTGGGGGCTCTCTATCTTTTCTTGATCAACTGTGTCTTTATCATGCTAGCCAACATTGTTGGAACAAGAATTTTGATGAGAAAATCTCCTTTAACTTCATTTAAAGAGCTGAGCATTAAAATGAGAATTGGCTTGATTTCTTTGATTGTATTGTTGATTCTTCCAGCTAGCTATTCGGCAGTTACTCTGACAATAGAACAAGCGCGCAAAGAAGGGATCAAACAGTTTGTAGGAAAAGAGTTCGCCAATTATACGGTTATTAATCAAGTCTACAAGTCAAGTAACAATGAATTGGTCTTGACGGTTGTTGGAGATCCGATTTCAGAAGAAGAATTAGAAACACTCCACCAAAAACAAGCCTCTTACGGTATTCAATCTGTTCAATTGAAAGTGAATCAAGTTCAGAACTCGCCAACATTAGATAGTGAAGCGACCAAGGAATTTTATGAAACCATTAACAAGTATATCGATCAAAAACTCTCTGAAAAGGATTCACAAAAAGATCTCGTAAAAGAAAATGAAGCAGATAAGGATTGAGGATATTGACCTTATCTAACTAATGAAAGCAAATCTTGTGTGGTGGTTTGGTCAATCACTACTAGCTCGGATTAAATAATACTCTTCGAAAATCAAATTTAAACCACGTCAGCGTCGCCTTACCGTACTCAAGTACAGCTTGCGGCTAGCTTCCTAGTTTGCTTTTTGATTTTCATTGAGTAAAAATATAAAAAGCAACAGCTGTTTCAGTTGTTGCTTTTTAGGTATCTAGGATTTTATCCCAGGTTTTATTTCTTATTTCTCAACGCGTGATTTGTTGGCGATATCAGCTAGGATAGCTTGAACAAAATCATCTACTGAGACAGTTTGTGTTTCTTTTTGGCCGTAGCGACGAACGTTGACTGTTCCGTCTTCCATTTCCTTGTCCCCAACGATCAATTGGTAAGGAATCTTGCTTGTTTGTGAAGCACGAATCTTGAACTGCATTTTTTCATTGCGCTCATCTACATCGGCACGAACTCCACGGTCACGGAGTTTCTTGGCCACTTCCCAAGCGTAGTCTACGTGTTTTTCGTTAGATACTGGGATGAGGGTTACTTGGTGTGGTGCAAGCCATGTTGGGAAGGCACCCTTGTAGTTCTCAATCAAGATAGCAGTGAAGCGTTCCATAGTTGAGATAACCCCACGGTGGATCATAACTGGACGGTGTTCTTCACCATCAGCTCCGATGTATTTGAGGTCGAAACGTTCTGGAAGCAAGAAGTCAAGCTGGATAGTTGAGAGTGTTTCTTCTTTTCCAAGGGCTGTCTTAACTTGGATATCCAATTTTGGTCCGTAGAAGGCTGCTTCACCCTCAGCTTCAAAGTAGTCAACACCCATTTCATCAAGGGCTGCACGAAGCATAGTTTGGGCATTTTCCCACATCTCATCGTTATCAAAGTACTTATGAGTATCTTGAGGGTCACGAAGAGAGAGACGGAAGCGGTATTCAGTCAAGTTGAAGTCTTCATAAACATCGATAATCAACTGAAGGGCGCGTTGGAATTCTTCTTGGATTTGTTCTGGAGTCACAAAGAGGTGACCGTCGTTAAGCGACATCTCACGCACGCGTTGAAGACCAGTCAGGGCACCAGATTTTTCATAACGGTGCATCATACCGATTTCAGCGATACGGATTGGCAATTCACGGTATGAGTGAACATGGTGTTTAAAGACTTGGATGTGGTGTGGGCAGTTCATTGGACGAAGGACAAATTCTTCCCCGTCACCCATGTCCATAGTTGGGAACATGTCTTCTTGGTAATGATCCCAGTGACCAGAAGTCTTGTAAAGTTCAACAGAAGCAAGTGGTGGAGTGTAGACGTGTTGGTAGCCAGAAGCTAGCTCTTTGTCTACGATGTAGCGTTCCAACTCACGACGAATAGTCGCACCATTTGGCAACCAGAATGGCAAACCTTGACCAACCTCTTGAGAAATCATGAAGAGATCAAGCTCTTTACCGAGTTTACGGTGGTCACGTTCTTTGGCTTCTTCACGCATTTGAAGGTAGTTTTTCAAGTCTTTCTTGTCAAACCAAGCTGTACCGTAGATACGTTGCATCATAGCGTTGTCGCTATTTCCACGCCAGTAAGCACCTGCTACATGGAGAAGGTGGAAAATTTGGATGCGGCCTGTTGATGGGACGTGAGGGCCACGGCAGAGGTCTACATACTCACCTTGACGATAGATAGTCAAACCACCTTCGTCTTCTGAGTGTTCTTCAATCAATTCCAACTTGTAAGGGTCGTTCTTGAAGATTTCACGTGCCTCGTCTTTAGTAACTTCTTCACGGATTGATGGGAAGTTTTCTTTGACAATTTTTTGCATTTCTTCTTCGATACGAGGAAGGTCTTCGTTAGAGATTTGACCAGCTTGGTTGTCTGTATCGTAGTAGAAGCCGTCTTCGATGGCTGGACCAACTCCCAAGTGAATGTCTGGGAAAAGACGACGAGCTGCTTGGGCGAACAAGTGAGCAGCTGAGTGACGCAAGATTGGAAGGGCATCTTCGTGATCAGGTGTCACAATTTCGATGCTTCCATCTTCAGTGATAGCACGAGTAGTGTCGATGAGTTTGCCGTTGAATTTACCAGCCAAGGCCTTTTTAGCTAGGGAATTGCTGATAGATTGGGCAATTTCAAAAGTTGTAACGCCAGATTCGAATTCACGAACAGCGCCATCTGGGAAAGTAATGTTAATCATGATGTTCTCCTTATATTGGTTATCCATTATTTCTAAAGCAGAAGTGTTTCCCTATTTCGCAGTCTTAAATAAAGAAAAACAAAAAGCGACATCCTTGAAAGGACGTCGCAACGTGGTTCCACCTTCATTTATGTTCCTCAAAAAAGAGGGACACCTCTGATTGGCTCTAACGTGGCCACCGTTTTATGTTTTCATAAAAAACTCAAGAGTAGTATCAGTTTAGGCTTTCTATGCGTTTCCAGCAACCACGCACTCTCTAGTAGAAAGGGACTAAGTGACTTGTCTCTATGGATTATTATAGCATGATTGTGAAAATTTTCAAGATATTTGTAGATTTTTTTGAATTTTCTTCATTGAAAAGTGCTTGCTATGCTTTGTTAGGAGTAATGTGAAATCATCTTTTTGATAAGTCTTTACCTTGATAAAAGTAGTGTTCTGGATTTAGTAAGAGTGGGTTAAAGGTAACTATTATACAGTATTTTTTGTTATAATATTAAAAAGATATATAAGAGGAAATGAGGAGAAAGAATGACAAAAATAGCTCTTCTTTCAGATATTCATGGAAATACCACCGCCTTGGAGGCTGTTTTGGCAGATGCTCGGCAGCTAGGAGTGGATGAATACTGGCTTCTGGGAGACATTCTCATGCCAGGGACAGGGCGTAGAAGGATTTTGGACTTGTTGGCTGATCTACCGATTACGGCTAGAGTTTTGGGAAACTGGGAAGACAGTCTGTGGTATGGTGTTCGCAAGGAATTGGATAGTACTCGTCCCAGCCAACGCTATCTCTTGCGCCAGTGCCAGTATGTTTTAGAGGAAATTTCCCTAGAAGAAATCGAACTGCTCCACAATCAACCTCTCCAGCTCCATCGTCAGTTTGGGGGTTTGACGGTAGGAATTAGCCATCATCTTCCTGATAAGAACTGGGGGCGAGAGTTGATTCATACTGGAGCGCAAGAGGGTTTTGACCGTTTGGTGACCAATCCGCCTTGTGATATCGCTGTTTATGGTCATATTCACCAGCAGTTGCTTCGTTACGGGACTGGTGGGCAATTGATTGTCAATCCGGGTTCAATTGGGCAACCTTTCTTTCTAGATGCTCAGTTACGGAAGGACTTGCGAGCTCAGTATATGATTTTAGAATTTGATGACAAGGGCTTGGTAGATATGGACTTCCGACGGGTGGACTACGATGTGGCAGCTGAATTGCAGTTGGCTAAAGACCTCAAACTTCCCTATTTTGAGGTTTACTATGAAAGTCTGGTCAATGGTATCCACCATACTCACAATCAGGAATTTCTGAGTGAATTGGCCCAGAAAGAGGGTTATGATAGGGAATTAGATGCCTGGTTGAAAAGTGGTAACGATTGACATTACAACTAAAAAGGGTATAATAATAGAAAAAGAAGAGTAGAGGCAGGCTAGCCTCGTAAAAAGGAGAAGAGGATGCAAATTCCAAGTAGATTTACCATTGCGACTCATATGCTGATAATCATTGCCCTCAAGGGGAAGGAAAGCAAGGTGACCAGTGATTTTCTGGCTGCTAGTGTCGGGGTCAATCCTGTCATTATCAGAAAAACCTTGTCCCAGTTGAAGAAGGCAGAGCTGATTTCAGTAGCGCGAGGAACAGGGGGAACAGAGATTGTCAAGGACCTCAAGGACATTAGTCTTTTAGATGTTTATCAAGCAGTTGAGTGTCTTGGTAAGACAGGTCAACTCTTTAGTTTTCATGACAATCCCAATCCACATTGCCCAGTTGGAGCTCATATTCATGATGTTTTGGATCAAAAATTGGAGAGAATTCAGCTGGCTATGGAGGCTGAACTTGGTCAGACCAGTCTAGAGCAAGTCGTGGCTGATGCAGAGAGTCAAATGAAGGATTAAGAGGGATAGATACCTGCAAATGAAACACAAAACACTGCTAGAAATCTGGCAGTGTTTTTTTGCGGTTGCGTAAAAAAAACTCCTAGGAAATTCCAGGAGAGTATGAGTGGTTATTTGAACTTGAATCCTTCGTAAATAAGTTCTGCTTTTGGATTTTGTTTCTTAATCTGTTTGGCAAGTGACTTCATCATAGAAAGAGGACCACACATATAGACGGTTGCATGTTCGGGTACTTCTTCTTGTTCAAAATTAAGATAGCCGTCTTTCCTACTGTCTACTAGATGGAGTTCAAAATTAGGATTTTTCTGAGCATAGTCATGGAGCAAATCTATATAAACTGTATTTTCCTCTCCACGGAAGCTATAGTAGAAGTGAACCTGTTTATCTAAAATAGGATGTTCACGGATGTAAGAGATGAAGGGGGTAATCCCAATACCTCCAGCAATCCAAACCTGATTTTCTCGTCCTTCTTCTATGATCATGTGTCCGTAAGCTCTATCTACAGTTACTTTGCTGCCGACTTGAAGATTATCATAGATATTCTTGGTATGGTCGCCTGAATTTTTAACAGTAAAGTAAAGAGTTTGACCGTGACCTCCTGATATAGAAAAGGGATGTGGAGCACTTTCAAAACCTTCTTGGAAAATCTTTAGGAAGGCAAATTGTCCTGCTTGATAGTTGAAAGGTCTGTTAAGATGGATTTGAATTTCTCTAGTATCGTGGTTTAAGCGTTTGAGATTGGTAATTTTCCCTAGATAGGGAAAGGAAATCTTTTGATAAAGGAAGATGATATAAAAACCAGCTAGTAAGCCTAAAAGGGCATAGCTACCAACAAGAAAACTTAGGAGATTAAATGTAAGGAGGCGATTGCCCATCATCATGTAGATGTGAAAGAGTCCGAAAATATAAGCTAGGTAAACTAGACGGTGAATCCATCGCCAAGCTTCGTATTGGATGTATTTGCCTAAATAGGCGACAAGGATGATGCTGATAAAGATATAGATTGCAAGATTGCCAAACTGAGCAGCTAAGCGAGAACCCCACAAACCGCCCATACTAAAGTTATGAAAGATTAGTAGAATGATGGAGAGAAAGGCTGTGAATTTGTGGACAGTATAGACCTTCTCCAAACCGTGGAACCAGCTTTCTATTATCGGGAAACGAGTGGCTAGGATAAAGGTCAGAGATAGGCTTGTTAAAGCTAGTCCTGGAATCATGAATTGGGGAGAAGTGTTCATCCAAGTCAAAATAGTCAAGATAAAACTAGCTATGATAAAGAGTAGGCCTTTAAGTGATTTCATAGAAAATTCCATTTCTTTTAGATTTTGATTTGTTGTAAACAAATTTGTTACATTTTATCATAGAAAAAGTATAGTGTCAAATTGAGGTCTATAAATATCTACTCTCATCAAAAAAACTCTCCAATTTAACTGGAGAGTGGCTGTTTATACTCAATGAAAATCAAAGAGCAAACTAGGAAGCTAGCCGCAGGCTGTACTTGAGTACGGCAAGGTGAAGCTGACGTGGTTTGAATTTGATTTTCGAAGAGTATTATTCTGCAGCTTGTTGCCAACGTTTGGCTAGCATATGAGATAGGCTAGAAATGGCTAGGTTAAAGCTGAAGTAGATGAGGGCAATCAGGATATACAGACTGAAGACTTGCTCTGGTTCGAAATAACGGCCCATGAGAATTTGGCTGGCTCCAAAGAGTTCTTGTAGGGCGATAACAGAGTAGAGAAGACTGGTATCCTTAATCACGGTTACAAACTGAGAAATGATGGCTGGTAGCATTTTACGGATTGCTTGTGGGAGAATGATGTGGTAGAGGATTTGGGCTGAGGTAAAACCTTGCGACATTCCTGCTTCGTACTGCCCCTTGTCTACAGCATTTAGGCCACCACGGATAATCTCAGCCAAGGCTGCTGAGGTAAAAAGGGTAAAGGAAGTAATACCAGCTGGTGTGGACTTCATCTTAAACACCAAAAAGATGGTGAAAATCCAGAGAAGGTTGGGAACATTCCGTACAAATTCGATGTAAATGCTGGAGATGATGCGCAAGACAGGATTTTTGCCATTTCTCATGACGGCTAGCACCGTTCCGATGAGGGTAGAGAGGACGATGGCAATCAGAGAAATATAGAGGGTCAAGCCAAATCCTTTAAAGATAAAGATTAGGTTATCTGGGGTTAAAACTTCTAAAATGGATTCCATAGTAACCTCCTAAAGTGAATAGGCTTTTTTGTTGGCTTGCTCCATCTTGCGACCAAACTGGGCAACAGGGAAGCAAAGAGAAAAGTAGAGAAGGGCAGCGCCTAAAAATGCTGGAATGTAGTTTCCGTTAAGTGCCGACCAAGACTTGGTCACAAACATCAAGTCCACTCCAGAGATGATAGCGACTGTTGAGGTGTTCTTGATGAGGTTGACGATTTGGTTGGTCAAAGGAGGGAGAATGATACGGAAGGCTTGAGGCAAGATAATCAAACGCATAGCACTGATATAGGTAAAACCTTGCGACAAGGCGGCCTCCATCTGACCGCTAGGAATAGACTGAATCCCTGAGCGAATCACCTCAGCGATATAGGCGCCGTGATAAAGTCCGACGCAGAGAACAGCTGTCCAATAAATCGGAATCATGATGATATGGTCACTGATAAGAGGTAGGCCATAAAAAACGATAACAAACTGCACCAAGAGTGGAGTATTTTGGTAAAATTCAACAAAGATTCGAGCTAAGATTCGTAAGCTAGTTCGTTTGCTTGTTGACATGGCTCCAAAAAAGATACCTAAGAGCATAGCTAAGATAAAGGATCCAATAGCTAAGGCAAGGGTAAAGAGGAAACCATTGAAAAATTGGCCAAAATCCTGAAAATAGGCTGTCCAAGATGATAAATCTGTCATAGGGGATCCTCCTTAATTTGCAGTATGGCTAGATGGTTTAAGTTTGTAACGGTCATAAAGTTTTTGCAAACTACCATCCTTGCTCCATTTGGTAACCAAGTTATCAAGATAGTCGTTGAGCTCGGTATTTGATTTCTTGGTAACAATACCGTAGTCAGATGGCTTGAAACTATCATCTAGTAGTACTGTGCGTTTGCTGATGTAGCCAGATAGAATCGAGCGGTCAACGGAAAAGGCATCAATACGGTGAGCATGAAGGGAAGTAATCAATTCTGGGTAGGAACCAAGTTCGACGAATTTAAAGGTCAGGCCTTTCTTTTTACCCAGTTCGGTAATCAAGCGTTGGGTAATGGAACCTTGGGCAACTCCGATGGTTTTGCCGTTTAGGTCCTCAATACTTTTGATTTTGGCAGACTTATTGACCAAAAAGCCAGAAGCATCTGTGTAGTAAGGACTGGTAAAGTTATAGAGTTTTTTGCGCTCGTCTGTAATGGTGAAGGTTGCAATATCCATGTCAACCTGTTCATTATCTAGGAGCGGTCCACGGGTTTGCGCGGTAACAGGCACGTAGCGAACCTTTACCTTAAGCTCATCAGCGACCATCTTGGCCAAGTCTGTTTCGATACCAGAATAGGTCCCCGTCTTGGGATCCTTGTAGCCAAAATTGGGAACATCTTGTTTGACACCAACAACCAGTTCGCCTCTTTTTTGAATGTCTGCGACACTAGTATCAGCCTGGACTGGTTTTGCAGCAGCAAGGCCGAAAAGGCTAATCAATAATGCTGATAAAAAGAGTTTCTTTTTCATAGGCGCCTCCTTATTTGACTTTATCACTTTCGTGGTTGATAATTTTGCTGAGGAATTGTTGGGCACGTGGTTCGCTTGGATTGTCGAAAAAGTCATCGACATCTGTCGTATCAACCAAAACTTCTCCGTCAGCCATAAAGATGATGCGGTCAGCAACTTCACGGGCGAAGCCCATTTCATGGGTCACGACAATCATATTCATACCATCGTGGGCTAATTTTTGCATAACTGCCAGAACATCGCCGATGGTTTCAGGGTCAAGAGCAGATGTTGGCTCATCAAAGAGGAGGAGTTCAGGATGCATGGCGAGTCCACGTGCGATGGCAATCCGTTGTTTTTGTCCACCAGATAGTATGGCTGGATAAGAATCTTTCTTGTCCCACATATTTACAAATTCCAGATATTTTTGGGCTGTTTTTTCAGCTTCTTTTTTATCAATCCCTAAAACTTTTATGGGTGCTAGTGTTACGTTTTCTAACACTGTTTTATGCGGATAGAGGTTGAAATGTTGGAAAACCATGCCGACTTCCTTGCGAAGGGGCACCAAATCTTTCTGGCTGGCACCAGCAACTTGGTGACCATTTACTAGAAGACTTCCTTTGTCTACAGCCTCCAAACCATTGATGGTGCGGATAAGAGTGGACTTACCAGAACCAGAAGGACCTAGGAGTACAACAACTTGCCCTTTTTCAAAACGGAGATTGATGTCGCGGAGTGCATGGTAATCTCCGTAATATTTTTCGACGTGTTCAAATTCTACTAAAGCCATAAGGAATCCCCCTTGTGTTAGATTTTATAACATGATTCTACACCAAAAGATTTGTCTTGTCAAATCATATCAGAAAAAAGTTAGTAAAATTTTTGTAGAAAGCAATCAGGATAGAGAAAAAGCCTAAATCATGTTATAATGAAGCAATAGAATTCTTAGAAAGAGTGGATGTCTTTTTGATAACACCTACTTATGAATGGCAGTTTGCCCCGCAAGTAGAAGATGCGGATTTTACAAAGATAGCCAAGAAGGCTGGGTTGGGTCCTGAGGTGGCTCGGTTATTATTTGAGAGAGGGATTCAGAACCAAGAAAGTCTGAAGAAGTTTTTAGAACCTTCCTTGGAGGACTTGCATGACCCTTATCTACTCCATGATATGGATAAGGCAGTGGAACGGATTCGTCAGGCCATTGAAGAAGGGGAAAATATCCTCGTTTACGGTGATTATGATGCGGATGGCATGACTTCGGCTTCTATTGTTAAGGAAAGTTTGGAACAGCTTGGTGCCGAGTGCCGGGTTTATCTGCCCAATCGTTTTACCGACGGTTATGGACCTAATGCCAGTGTTTACAAATACTTTATCGAGCAAGAAGGAATTTCCTTGATTGTGACGGTGGATAATGGGGTTGCGGGTCATGAGGCTATTGAATTGGCCCAGTCTATGGGAGTGGATGTCATTGTGACTGACCACCATTCCATGCCTGAAACCCTGCCTGATGCCTATGCCATTGTCCATCCTGAACACCCTGATGCGAACTATCCTTTCAAATATTTGGCTGGTTGTGGAGTGGCTTTCAAGCTGGCGTGTGCCCTTTTAGAAGAAGTACAAGTGGAATTGCTTGATTTGGTCGCTATTGGTACCATTGCTGATATGGTTAGTTTGACGGATGAGAACCGTATCTTGGTTCAGTATGGTCTGGAAATGTTGGGACATACTCAGCGCATTGGTTTACAAGAAATGTTGGACATGGCTGGGATTGCTGCAAATGAAGTAACAGAAGAAACGGTTGGTTTTCAGATTGCCCCTCGTTTGAATGCCTTGGGTCGTTTGGATGATCCCAATCCTGCCATTGATTTGCTGACTGGGTTTGATGATGAGGAAGCGCATGAGATTGCTCTCATGATTCATCAGAAAAATGAAGAGCGTAAGGAAATCGTTCAATCTATCTATGAAGAAGCTAAGACAATGGTGGATTCTGAGAAGAAGGTTCAAGTCTTGGCCAAGGAAGGCTGGAATCCTGGAGTTCTAGGAATCGTGGCTGGGCGCTTGCTGGAAGAATTAGGGCAGACAGTTATTGTTCTTAATATAGAGGACGGTCGTGCCAAGGGCAGTGCTCGTAGTGTGGAAGCGGTCGATATTTTTGAAGCCCTAGATCCCCATCGCGACCTCTTTATCTCATTTGGCGGTCATGCTGGCGCAGCAGGAATGACGCTGGAAGTGGAGAAACTCTCAGATTTATCTCAGATTTTGGAAGATTATGTCCGTGAAAAAGGTACAGATGCTGCTGGCAAGAATAAGTTAAATCTAGATGAAGAGCTGGATTTGGAGACACTTAGCTTGGAAACGGTCAAAAGTTTTGAACGTTTAGCTCCCTTTGGCATGGACAATCAGAAACCTGTCTTTTATATAAAGGATTTTCAGGTCGAAAGTGCTCGTACCATGGGGGCAGGTAATGCCCATCTCAAGCTTAAAATCTCTAAGGGTGAGGCGAGTTTTGAAGTGGTGGCCTTCGGACAAGGTAGATGGGCGACAGAGTTTTCTCAAACCAAGAATCTAGAGCTGGCAGTCAAATTGTCTGTCAACCAATGGAATGGCCAAACTGCCCTCCAGTTGATGATGGTGGATGCGCGTGTAGAGGGTGTTCAACTTTTTAACATCCGTGGGAAGAATGCAGTCTTGCCAGAAGGAGTTCCAGTCTTGGATTTTGCTGGAGAACTGCCCAATCTAGTAAATAGTGATGCTGTTGTCGTGAAAACCATTCCAGAGGATATTACTCAGCTGAAGACCATTTTTCAGGAACAGAATTTCTCTGCTGTCTATTTCAAAAATGATATTGACAAGGCCTACTATCTGACAGGGTATGGGACTAGAGAGCAGTTTGCTAAATTGTACAAGACTATCTACCAGTTTCCAGAGTTTGATATTCGCTATAAGCTGAAAGATTTGGCAGCTTATCTTAATATTCAGCAAATCTTGCTGGTCAAAATGATTCAAATATTTGAAGAATTAGGTTTTGTGGTAATCAAAGACGGGGTTATGACAGTCAATAAAGAAGCGCCAAAGAAAGAGATAGGAGAAAGTCAGATTTACCAAAATCTCAAACAAACCGTCAAAGACCAAGAAATGATGGCGCTGGGTACCGTGCAAGAAATTTATGACTTTTTAATGGAAAAAGAGTAGATCATAGGAAAGAGTTGGGAAACCAGCTCTTTTTTGAAAACAAATCTTCATTTTGAAAATCATTAAAAAAATGGTATAATGGTAGGAAAAGATTCGGCTAATACTCAATGAAAATCAGAGAGCAAACTAGGAAGCTAGCTGCAGGTTGCTCAAAGCACTGCTTTGAGGTTGTAGATAAGACTGACGAAGTCAGTCAACATATATAATCCAAGGCGAAGCTGACGTGGTTTGAATTTGATTTTTGAAGAGTATAAAAGTAATAGTGCTTTTAGAATAAGAGGGCAAGCAACCCTATAATCAAGATAAACTAAGCTTTCGGAGGAAAAATGAGTAATATCAGTTTAACAACACTTGGTGGTGTGCGTGAAAATGGGAAAAATATGTATATCGCTGAAATCGATGGGTCTATTTTCGTTTTGGATGCAGGTCTAAAATATCCTGAGAATGAACAACTAGGGGTGGATGTCGTCATTCCAAATATGGACTACCTTTTTGAAAATAGTGACCGTATCGCAGGGGTCTTCTTGACCCATGGACATGCGGATGCTATTGGTGCTCTACCTTATCTCTTGGCTGAAGCCAAGGTGCCTGTATTTGGGTCTGAGCTGACCATTGAGTTGGCCAAACTCTTTGTCAAAGGAAATGATACAGTTAAGAAATTCAATGATTTCCATGTTATCGATGAGGATACGGAGATTGATTTTGGAGGAACTGTGGTGTCCTTCTTCCGTACGACCCACTCTATCCCAGAAAGTCTGGGTGTTGTTTTGAAGACAGCTGAAGGTAGTATCGTTTATACAGGTGACTTCAAATTTGACCAGACAGCTAGTGAATCTTATGCCACAGACTTCGCTCGTTTGGCAGAAATCGGTCGTGATGGAGTTCTAGCTCTTCTTAGCGATTCAGCCAATGCAGATAGTAATATCCAAGTGGCTAGCGAAAGTGAAGTTGGGGATGAGATCACTCAAACCATTTCGGACTGGGATGGTCGTATCATTGTTGCAGCAGTAGCCAGCAACCTCTCTCGCATTCAGCAGGTGTTTGATGCTGCGGATGCAACAGGCCGTCGTGTGGTCTTGACAGGATTTGATATTGAAAATATCGTCCGTACTGCTATTCGCCTTAAGAAATTGTCTCTAGCTAACGAGAGTCTTTTGATTAAGCCAAAAGATATGCCTCGTTTTGAAGACCATGAGTTGATTATCCTTGAGACAGGTCGTATGGGTGAGCCTATCAACGGTCTTCGCAAGATGTCGATTGGTCGCCACCGTTATGTGGAAATCAAGGACGGTGACCTGGTCTATATCGTAACGACTCCATCTATCGCCAAAGAAGCGGTCATGGCGCGTGTGGAAAACATGATTTATCAAGCTGGTGGAGTTGTCAAACTGATCACCCAAAGCTTGCGTGTGTCAGGGCACGGAAATGCGCGTGACTTGCAGCTGATGATTAATCTCTTGCAACCCAAGTATCTCTTCCCAATTCAAGGGGAATACCGTGAGTTAGATGCCCATGCTAAGGCTGCTATGGCAGTTGGGATGTTGCCGGAACGCATTTTCATCCCTAAAAAGGGAACTAGCATGGCTTATGAGAATGGGGACTTTGTCCCAGCTGGCTCGGTTTCGGCAGGGGATGTCTTGATTGACGGGAATGCCATTGGTGATGTTGGTAATGTGGTTCTTCGTGATCGTAAGGTCCTTTCAGAGGATGGTATTTTCATCGTAGCAATCACCGTTAACCGTCGTGAGAAGAAAATTGTGGCCAAGGCTCGTGTTCACACGCGTGGATTTGTTTATCTCAAGAAGAGTCGCGATATTCTCCGTGAAAGTTCAGAATTGATTAACCAAACTGTAGAAGACTATCTGCAAGGAGATGACTTTGACTGGGCAGATCTTAAAGGGAAGGTTCGTGATAATCTGACCAAGTATCTCTTTGACCAAACCAAGCGTCGTCCAGCTATTTTACCAGTAGTCATGGAAGCAAAATAATTGTTGAAATAAACAGAGAGAAAGTCGAGTTTCGGCTTTTTCTTATAGAAAAATAGAGGAAAAAATTATGGCAGTAATGAAAATCGAGTATTACTCACAAGTTTTGGATATGGAGTGGGGGGTGAATGTCCTCTATCCTGATGCCAATCGAGTTGAAGAACCAGAGTGTCAAGATATTCCCGTCTTATACCTCTTGCACGGGATGTCTGGTAATCATAATAGCTGGCTCAAGCGGACCAATGTAGAACGCTTGCTTCGAGGAACCAATCTCATCGTTGTCATGCCCAATACCAGCAACGGTTGGTACACCGATACCCAATATGGTTTTGACTATTACACAGCTCTAGCAGAGGAATTGCCACAGGTTCTGAAACGCTTCTTCCCTAATATGACTAGCAAGCGTGAAAAGACCTTTATCGCTGGCCTCTCTATGGGAGGCTATGGCTGCTTTAAACTGGCTCTTGCTACAAATCGTTTTTCTCATGCAGCTAGCTTCTCAGGCGCCCTTAGCTTTCAAGATTTTTCTCCTGAAAGCCAAGATCTGGGAACGCCAGCGTATTGGAGAGGTGTGTTTGGGGAGATTAAGGATTGGACAGCTAGCCCCTATTCTCTTGAAAGTCTGGCTAAAAAAGCGGATAAAAAGACCAAGCTTTGGGCTTGGTGTGGTGAACAGGATTTCTTGTATGCAGCCAATAATCTGGCAGTGAAAAACCTCAAAAAAATAGGATTTGATGTGACCTATAGCCATAGCGCTGGAACTCACGAGTGGTACTATTGGGAAAAACAATTGGAACGGTTCTTAGCAACTCTGCCAATTGATTTCAAATTAGAAGAGAGATTGTCATAATTTAGTTTTCTTTCAGCTTGTTTTAGTAAAATAGACTTTATTTGCTAGAAAGGTGGAGGGACATGCGCTGGATTTTTCGTTTGATAGGGGCTTTCTTTTCTTTTGTGTGGCGTTTGTTTTGGCGTCTAGTTTGGATAGCTTTTCTTTTGTGTGCTTTTGCTTTTGGACTTCTCTGGTATCTGAACGGGGATTTTCAAGGAGCGCTAAAGCAAGCAGAACGGTCAGTAAAAATTGGTCAACAAAGTATCGATCAATGGGAAAAAACAGGGCAACTGCCTAAGTTGAACCAGACAGATAGCCATCAACACTCTGAAGGAAGGTGGCCGCAGGCTTCTGCTCGTATTTACCTAGATCCGCAGATGGATTCACGCTTTCAAGAAGCTTATGTAGAAGTGATTCAGAATTGGAATCAAACGGGTGCTTTTAAGTTTGAACTGGTGACTGAGGTCAGTAAGGCGGATATCTTGGCTACGGAGATGAATGACGGAGGTACTCCTGTGGCAGGAGAGGCAGAAAGTCAGACCAATCTCTTAACAGGGCAATTCTTGTCTGTCACGGTACGGTTGAATCACTATTATCTGTCCAATCCTAACTATGGCTATTCCTTTGAGCGTATTGTCCATACTGCAGAACATGAGTTGGGGCATGCGATTGGCTTGGACCATACAGATGAGAAGTCTGTCATGCAGCCTGCGGGTTCCTTTTATGGTATCCAGGAAGAGGATGTCGCAAACCTTCGAAAAATATATGAGACTAATGAGTAGGGAACTATCTTTCCCTACTTTTTTGCTATAATGGAACTATGAATAACTTGATTAAATCAAAACTAGAGCTTTTGCCGACCAGCCCTGGTTGCTACATTCACAAGGATAAAAACGGCACCATTATCTATGTAGGAAAGGCTAAAAATCTGCGCAACCGCGTGAGGTCTTATTTCCGTGGAAGTCATGATACCAAAACGGAGGCTCTGGTATCTGAAATTGTAGATTTTGAATTTATCGTTACTGAGTCTAATATTGAGGCACTTCTCCTAGAAATCAACCTGATTAAGGAAAACAAGCCCAAGTACAATATCATGCTCAAGGATGATAAGTCTTATCCTTTCATCAAAATCACCAATGAGCGCTATCCGCGCTTGATTATCACCCGTCAGGTCAAGAAGGACGGTGGTCTCTATTTTGGTCCCTATCCAGATGTGGGCGCAGCCAATGAAATCAAGCGGTTACTGGATCGGATTTTTCCTTTTCGTAAGTGTACCAATCCACCGTCTAAGGTTTGTTTTTATTACCATATCGGCCAATGTATGGCCCACACCATCTGTAAGAAGGATGAGGCCTATTTCAAGTCCATGGCTCAGGAGGTTTCTGATTTCTTAAAAGGACAGGATGACAAAATCATTGATGGTCTCAAGGGCAAGATGGCATCCGCAGCCCAAAGTATGGAGTTTGAACGTGCAGCGGAATACCGTGACCTGATTCAGGCTATTGGAACGCTTCGAACCAAGCAACGGGTCATGGCAAAGGATCTCCAAAATCGGGATGTCTTTGGTTACTATGTGGACAAGGGTTGGATGTGTGTTCAGGTTTTCTTTGTCCGTCAGGGCAAGCTTATCGAGCGGGATGTCAATCTCTTCCCCTACTACAACGATCCGGATGAAGACTTCTTGACCTATGTAGGACAATTCTATCAAGAAAAATCTCACCTAGTACCCAATGAGGTACTAATTCCGCAGGATATTGACGAAGAAGCTGTCAAGGCCTTGGTGGATACCAAGATTCTCAAACCTCAACGTGGAGAGAAAAAACAATTGGTCAATCTAGCCATAAAGAATGCCCGAGTCAGCCTAGAGCAGAAATTCAACCTGTTGGAGAAATCTGTCGAAAAGACCCAAGGGGCTATTGAAAATCTAGGACGCTTGCTCCAAATCCCGACCCCTGTCCGTATCGAGTCCTTCGATAACTCCAACATCATGGGAACTAGCCCTGTTTCAGCCATGGTAGTCTTTGTCAACGGAAAACCTAGTAAGAAGGATTACCGTAAGTATAAGATAAAAACCGTAGTCGGGCCAGACGACTATGCGAGTATGAGAGAAGTCATTCGCAGGCGCTATGGTCGAGTACAGCGTGACGGTTTGACTCCTCCAGATTTGATTGTCATCGATGGGGGGCAAGGTCAAGTTAATATCGCCAAGCAGGTCATACAAGAGGAACTGGGTTTGGATATTCCCATTGCAGGTTTGCAAAAAAATAACAAGCACCAAACCCATGAATTGCTCTTTGGTGATCCGCTTGAGGTGGTGGAGTTGTCTCGCAATTCTCAGGAATTTTTCCTGCTCCAACGTATCCAGGATGAGGTGCACCGCTTTGCTATCACTTTCCATCGCCAACTGCGCTCCAAAAATTCCTTTTCATCACAACTGGATGGAATTGACGGTCTGGGACCTAAACGCAAGCAGAATCTCATGAAGCATTTCAAGTCTTTGATCAAAATCAAGGAAGCCAGTGTGGATGAGATTGTCGAAGTTGGAGTACCTAGAGCTGTTGCAGAGGCTGTGCAGAGGAAGTTGAACCCGCAGGAAGAAGAGGAATTAGCTCAAGTTGCTGAACAAGGAATAATAGAATGGAGAAAAAATGAGTAAAATAAGCAATAAAATATTAGGGACAGTATATGTAATTTCTTATCTCTGCCTTCTTTATTGTCTGTGGATTTGGAATGGACCAATTTTTCTTTTTTTGACGGTTATCTTATTTGGTTTTCCCTTATTAATAATAGCTATTCCTTTGTTAGGTTTATGGATATTTACAAAATTGAAATCCCAGATTTTAATTGGTTATATATCGAGTTTATTGAACAGCTATTATCTGTATTTGGTACTTAAAAATTTTCATTTAGAACGAATTACAGATACAGCAGGCCATAAAATTGCTTTATCGTCCGGGCTATCTGTTGCAATTATCATTTTTGATGTGATACTTTTATCAGTTGCTACCTTAGGTTTTTATAAAAATTATATTTTGGTTTTTAAAAAAGAATAATTTGGACCAAGAGATACTATGAAAAATCCCTGCAAGCTCTTTCAAAATATGGTAGAATGGAAGCAGTAGAATTAGAAAAGGAAATCGATTATGAAATTTCTTGAATTAAATAAAAAACGTCATGCGACTAAGCATTTCACTGATAAGCCAGTTGATCCAAAAGATGTGCGTACGGCTATCGAAATTGCGACCTTGGCACCAAGTGCCCACAACAGTCAGCCTTGGAAATTTGTAGTGGTGCGTGAGAAAAATGCCGAACTAGCAAAATTGGCTTACGGTTCCAACTTTGAACAGGTATCATCAGCACCTGTAACTATTGCCTTGTTTACAGACACAGATCTGGCTAAACGTGCTCGTAAGATTGCCCGAGTTGGTGGTGCTAATAACTTTTCTGAAGAACAACTTCAATATTTCATGAAGAATTTACCTGCGGAATTTGCCCGTTACAATGAACAACAAGTCAGCGACTATCTAGCCCTCAATGCAGGTTTGGTTGCTATGAACTTGGTTTTGGCTCTTACAGACCAAGGAATCGGATCAAGTCTGATTCTTGGTTTTGACAAATCAAAAGTCAACGAAGTCTTGGAAATTGAAGACCGTTTCCGCCCAGAACTCTTGATTACAGTGGGTTACACAGACGAAAAATTGGAACCAAGTTACCGCTTGCCAGTAGATGAAATCATCGAGAAAAGATAGAAAGAAGAAAGAAATGACAACAATTGATTTTACAGCAGAAGTAGAAAAACGCAAAGAAGACCTCTTGGCTGACTTGTTTAGCCTTTTGGAAATCAACTCTGAACGTGATGACAGCAAGGTTGATGCTGAGCATCCATTTGGACCTGGGCCGGTAAAAGCTTTGGAGAAATTCCTTGAAATTGCAGACCGTGATGGCTACCCAACTAAAAATGTTGACAACTATGCAGGACATTTTGAGTTTGGTGAAGGAGAAGAAGTTCTCGGAATCTTTGCCCATATGGATGTGGTTCCAGCTGGTAGCGGTTGGGACACAGACCCTTACACACCAACTATCAAAGAAGGTCGCCTTTATGCGCGTGGGGCTTCGGACGACAAGGGTCCTACAACAGCTTGTTACTATGGTTTGAAAATCATCAAAGAATTGGGCCTTCCAACTTCTAAGAAAGTTCGCTTCATCGTCGGAACTGATGAAGAATCAGGCTGGGCAGACATGGATTACTACTTCGAACACGTAGGACTTGCAAAACCAGACTTTGGTTTCTCTCCAGACGCTGAGTTCCCTATCATCAATGGTGAAAAAGGAAATATTACTGAATACCTCCACTTTGCAGGTGAAAATACTGGTGCTGCCCGTCTTCATAGCTTCACAGGTGGTTTACGTGAAAATATGGTACCAGAATCAGCAACAGCAGTCGTTTCAGGTGATTTGACTGACTTGCAAGCTAAACTAGATGCCTTTGTTGCAGAACACAAACTCAGAGGAGAAATTCAAGAAGAAGCTGGCCAATACAAGGTGACGATCATTGGTAAATCAGCCCACGGTGCTATGCCTGCTTCAGGTGTTAATGGTGCAACTTACCTAGCTCTCTTCCTCAGTCAGCTTGACTTTGCAGGACCAGCTAAAGACTACCTTGACATCGCTGGTAAAATTCTCTTGAACGACCATGAGGGTGAAAATCTCAAGATTGCTCATGTGGATGAAAAGATGGGTGCCCTTTCTATGAATGCAGGCGTCTTCCGCTTCGATGAAACAAGCGCTGATAATATCATTGCCCTTAATATCCGCTATCCAAAAGGAACAAGTCCAGAACAAATCAAGTCAATCCTAGAAAACTTGCCGGTCGCTTCTGTTAGCCTTTCTGAACATGGTCACACCCCTCACTATGTGCCAATGGAAGATCCACTTGTCCAAACCTTGTTGAATGTTTATGAAAAACAAACTGGTCTTAAAGGTCACGAGCAAGTCATCGGTGGTGGAACCTTTGGTCGCTTGCTCGAACGCGGAGTTGCCTATGGTGCCATGTTCCCAGACTCGATTGATACCATGCACCAAGCCAATGAATTTATTGCCTTGGATGATCTCTTCCGAGCAGCAGCAATCTATGCCGAAGCTATTTATGAATTGATCAAATAAAACGATAGAAGTCTGAGATTGTATGCTTAGACTTCTTTTTGGAGGGAAAGTAGATGTCTCAAATTGAAAGAATCAAGCAGGCTATTATGTCAGATCCACAAAATGCCAGCTATACAGAGCGTGGCATCGAGCCTCTCTTTGCAGCGCCAAAAACTGCTCGCATCAATATCATCGGTCAGGCACCGGGGCTTAAAACGCAGGAGGCAGGACTTTATTGGAAAGATAAAAGTGGTGCCCGCTTGCGAGATTGGCTTGGTGTTGACGAAGACACTTTTTACAATTCAGGATATTTTGCTGTTTTGCCTATGGATTTCTACTTTCCAGGGCATGGCAAGTCAGGTGATTTACCACCTCGAGCAGGGTTTGCCGAAAAATGGCATCCACAGCTCTTGCAAGAATTACCAGATATTCAATTGACCCTCTTGATTGGACAATATGCCCAGGCTTACTATTTAAAGGAGAAAGTCAGTGGCAAGGTGACAGAACGGGTAAAACATTACCAGAACTACTTGCCAACCTATTTTCCACTGGTACACCCATCACCACGAAATCAAATCTGGATGGCCAAAAATCCATGGTTTGAGTCAGAAGTGGTGCCAGATTTGAAAAAAAGAATTAAAACTATTTTATAGTCAATGAAAATCAAAGAGCAAACTAGAAAGCTAGCCGCAGGCTGCTCAAAGTACAGCTTTGAGGTTGTGGATAGAACTGACGAAGTCAGTAACCATACCTACGGTAAGGCGACGCTGACGTGGTTTGAATTTGATTTTCGAAGAGTATTAGGAGAAAAAGAATGAAAGAAATTTCCTTTGACGCATTTTACCAGCTTTATCAAAACGACCAACTTTCTCTAGTGGACGTGAGAGAAGTAGAAGAGTTTGAAGCTCTTCATTTAGAAGGTGCCCATAACCTACCACTTAGTCAATTAGCCGATATCTATGATCAGTTGGACAAGGACCGCTTGCATTATGTCATTTGCAAATCTGGAATGAGATCGGCGCGTGCTTGCCAATTCCTATCAGAACAAGGTTATGAGGTTGTCAATGTCCAAGGTGGCATGATGGCCTTTGAGGAACTTTAAAAATTTGCATTTCTCCTACTTATTGTGGACTGGGTAGGGGATTTTATTTTTAGATAATTCCTATTTTTAAGAATATTGAAAACATTCAATATTTACTTCGTGAAGCTTTTTTCATACTCCTATTCATGATATACTAGGTCAGTATTTTATAAATATGAAGGAGATTTACATGGCTAAAAAAGGTGCCCTAACAGGTTTACTCCTGTTTGGAATATTTTTTGGTGCGGGGAACTTGATTTTTCCGCCTTCTCTAGGTGCTCTATCTGGAGAACATTTTCTTCCTGCCATCGCAGGTTTTGTCTTTTCAGGCGTCGGTATCGCCGTCTTGACACTTATTATTGGAACGCTAAATCCTAAAGGATATATCTACGAGATTTCAACAAAGATAGCACCTTGGTTTGCGACTCTTTACCTCTCAGTTCTTTACTTGTCAATCGGTCCATTCTTTGCTATCCCACGTACAGCTACAACAGCTTACGAAGTAGGAATTAAGCCCCTTTTGTCGGATGCAAATAAAGGACTTGGCTTGATTATCTTTACTATTCTTTATTTTGCGGCGGCGTATCTAATTTCGCTTAATCCATCAAAAATCTTGAACCGTGTCGGCCGTATTTTAACACCAGTATTTGCGATTTTGATTGTTATCTTGGTTGTTCTAGGAGCTATCAAATACGGTGGAACAAGCCCTCAAGCTGCTTCGGCTGCTTATCAAGCTTCTGCTTTTGGTACAGGTTTCCTAGAAGGTTACAATACCTTGGATGCCCTTGCCTCAGTTGCCTTCAGTGTAATCGCAGTTCAAACCTTGAAACAACTTGGATTTTCAAGTAAGAAAGAATACATTTCGACTATTTGGGTGGTTGGTATCGTTGTAGCCCTTGCCTTCAGCGCTCTTTACATCGGTTTAGGTTTCCTTGGAAATCATTTCCCAGTACCAGCTGAAGCGATGAAGGGTGGAACACCAGGTGTTTACATCTTGTCACAAGCTACCCAAGAAATCTTTGGCTCAACAGCCCAACTCTTCCTCGCAGCTATGGTTACTGTAACCTGCTTCACAACAACAGTTGGTTTGATCGTGTCAACAGCTGAGTTCTTTAATGAACGCTTCCCACAAATCAGCTACAAGGTTTATGCGACAGCCTTTACCTTGATTGGATTTGCCATTGCCAATTTGGGACTTGATGCGATTATCAAGTACTCCATTCCAGTACTGGTTATCTTGTACCCAATCACGATTGCCATCGTCATGATCGTCATTGTCAACAAATTTGTTGCCCTTTCAAAACCAGGTATGCAGTTGACAATCGCTGTGGTTACAGCTATTGCTATTGCAAGCGTACTAGGAAGCTCGTTTAAGGTTGAGTTTCTTGCAAATCTTGTCAACGCTCTTCCTTTTGCCAAGGCATCTCTCCCATGGTTGGTGCCTGCTATCGTTGGAATCTTGCTCTCACTGGTTCTACCAAACAAGCAAGAAAGCGATGTTTTTGAAATGGAATAATCACTAAAATCACTTTTGTAGCAAGTCTACAGGAGTGATTTTCTTTTTTTATCCGATGATAAATGTGTTATAATAGGTAGCAAAAGAGGTGAAGAAATGAATCAAACAGTAGAATATATCAAAGAACTGACAGCCATTGCGTCGCCAACGGGCTTCACTCGTGAGATTTCGGACTATTTAGTCAAGACTCTAGAAGGTTTTGGTTACCAGCCGGTTCGTACAGCTAAGGGTGGTGTCAATGTAACCATTAAAGGTAAAAATGATGAAGAACACCGCTATGTGACTGCCCATGTAGATACGCTTGGTGCTATTGTCCGTGCTGTCAAAGCAGACGGCCGTCTCAAAATGGACCGTATCGGTGGTTTTCCTTGGAACATGATTGAAGGAGAAAACTGTACCGTTCACGTAGCTAGCACAGGTCAAAAGGTATCAGGAACTATCCTTATCCACCAGACTTCTTGCCATGTTTACAAGGATGCAGGAACTGCTGAACGTACACAGGACAATATGGAAGTGCGCTTGGATGCCAAAGTAACTAGTGAAAAAGAAACTCGTGCCTTGGGAATTGAGGTCGGTGATTTTATCAGCTTTGATCCACGAACTGTCGTGACAGAGACAGGCTTTATCAAGTCTCGTCATTTGGACGATAAGGTCAGCGCAGCGATTTTGCTTAATCTGCTTCGTATTTATAAGGAAGAGAAGATTGAATTGCCCGTAACAACCCATTTTGCTTTTTCAGTCTTTGAAGAAGTGGGCCACGGTGCTAATTCTAATATCCCTGCTCAGGTAGTCGAATATCTGGCTGTGGATATGGGAGCTATGGGAGATGACCAGCAAACAGATGAGTACACAGTGTCTATCTGTGTCAAGGATGCTTCAGGGCCTTATCACTATGACTTCCGTCAACACTTGGTTGCTTTGGCTAAAGAACAAGATATTCCATTTAAGCTGGATATCTATCCGTTTTATGGTTCGGACGCTTCAGCGGCTATGTCTGCAGGGACTGAGCTTAAACACGCTCTACTTGGTGCTGGTATCGAGTCTAGTCATTCTTATGAGCGTACTCATATTGATTCGGTGGCCGCAACGGAACGTATGGTTGATGCTTATCTTAAGAGCGAATTGGTAGACTAATATGTGCCTTATATGTCAGAGAATTGAGCTCATCAAGAAGGGAGAAAATCCCTATTTTGTCAAAGAGTTGGAAACAGGCTATCTTGTGATTGGAGACCACCAGTATTTTGCAGGCTATAGTCTCTTTCTAGCCAAGGAACACGTTACCGAATTGCATCATTTAGAGAAGGAAACTAGAATCCGTTTTCTAGAGGAAATGAGTTTAGTCCAAGAGGCAGTTGCCAAGGCCTTTACTGCCGAGAAAATGAATATCGAACTGCTAGGAAATGGTGATGCCCATCTTCATTGGCATCTGTTTCCTAGACGAAGAGGTGATATGAATGGTTACGGTCTCAAGGGACGTGGTCCAGTCTGGTGGATTCCCTTTGAAGAAATGACAGCAGAAACCTGCCAAGTAAAACCTGATGAGATTAAACAATTAGTCAAACGTTTATCGCTAGAAGTAGACAACCTATTAGAAATAAAGGAGTAGAAATGAAAAAAAGATACCTTGTCTTGACAGCCTTGCTAGCCTTGAGTCTAGCAGCTTGTTCACAAGAAAAAGCAAAAAATGAAGATGGAGCAGCTAAGACAGAACAAACAGCCAAAGCTGATGGAACAGTCGGAAATAAGTCTCAAGAAGCCACCCAGAAAAAAGCAGAAGTGGTTAATAAAGGTGACTACTACAGTATTCAAGGGAAATACGATGAAATTATCGTAGCAAATAAACACTATCCATTATCTAAAGACTACAATCCAGGGGAAAATCCAACAGCCAAGGCTGAGTTGGTCAAACTCATAAAAGCTATGCAAGAGGCAGGTTTCCCAATCAGTGACCATTACAGTGGTTTTAGAAGTTACGAGACTCAGACTAAGCTCTATCAAGATTATGTCAATAAAGATGGAAAGGATGCAGCAGACCGTTACTCTGCCCGCCCAGGCTATAGCGAGCACCAGACAGGCTTGGCCTTTGATGTGATTGGGACAAATGGTGATTTGGTGACAGAAGAAAAAGCGGCCCAATGGCTCTTGGACCATGCGGCTGATTATGGTTTTGTTGTCCGTTATCTTAAAGGTAAGGAAAAGGAAACAGGCTATATGGCTGAGGAATGGCACCTTCGTTATGTCGGAAAAGAAGCTAAGGAAATTGCTGAGAGTGGTCTCAGTTTGGAAGAGTATTTCGGCTTTGAAGGTGGAGATTATGTCGATTAAAAAATAAAATTTTCTCTTGCAATTTCAGACAAATAGTGTATAATAGATGAGTATGTGAAAAACATACTTGTGGGAGGTAAAAATCTCTAATTACCGCCAAAACCACAAAGGAGGATTTAAAAATGGCTAAAAAAGTCGAAAAACTTGTAAAATTGCAAATCCCTGCTGGTAAAGCTACACCAGCTCCACCGGTTGGACCTGCTCTTGGTCAAGCTGGTATCAACATCATGGGATTCACAAAAGAGTTCAACGCTCGTACAGCTGACCAAGCTGGTATGATCATTCCAGTTGTTATCTCAGTTTACGAAGATAAATCATTTACTTTCATCACTAAAACACCACCAGCTGCTGTTCTTTTGAAAAAAGCTGCAGGTGTTGAAAAAGGATCAGGTACACCTAACAAAACTAAAGTTGCTACAGTTACTCGTGCACAAGTACAAGAAATTGCAGAAACTAAGATGCCAGATTTGAACGCAGCAAACGTAGAGTCTGCAATGCGTATGATCGAAGGTACTGCTCGTTCTATGGGATTCACTGTTGTTGACTAATCAATAACACCCCCAATATAACCCGCAAGACTTCATCATTTCGAGAAGTGACGTGGGAGATGAAAATCGATTGAACCACTTACAAGGAGAATAGAAAATGGCTAAAAAAAGCAAACAACTTCGTGCTGCTCTTGAGAAAATCGACAGCACAAAAGCATACAGCGTAGAAGAAGCTGTAGCACTTGCAAAAGAAACTAACTTTGCAAAATTTGACGCAACTGTAGAAGTTGCTTACAACTTGAACATCGACGTTAAAAAAGCTGACCAACAAATCCGTGGAGCAATGGTATTGCCAAACGGTACTGGTAAAACTTCACGCGTTCTTGTTTTCGCACGTGGTGCAAAAGCTGAAGAAGCAAAGGCTGCTGGTGCAGACTTTGTTGGTGAAGATGACCTTGTTGCTAAAATCAACGACGGTTGGTTGGACTTCGACGTAGTTATTGCTACACCTGACATGATGGCTCTTGTTGGACGTCTTGGACGTGTCCTTGGACCACGTAACTTGATGCCAAACCCTAAAACTGGTACTGTAACAATGGATGTTGCTAAAGCAGTTGAAGAGTCTAAAGGTGGTAAAATCACTTACCGTGCTGACCGTGCAGGTAACGTTCAAGCAATCATCGGTAAAGTATCATTTGAAGCTGAAAAATTGGTTGAAAACTTCAAAGCTTTCAACGAAACAATCCAAAAAGCAAAACCAGCTACAGCTAAAGGAACTTACGTAACAAATTTGACTATCACAACTACTCAAGGTGTTGGTATCAAAGTTGACGTAAACTCACTTTAAT
>CBDFAU010000021.1:0-30670 GCA_965245755.1 Streptococcus mitis
AAATGGCAGTACCTGCACGTCGCACTTCAAAAGCGAAGAAAAACAAACGTCGTACACACTACAAAGTAACAGCTCCATCTGTAAACTTTGACGAAACTACTGGAGATTACTCACGTTCTCACCGTGTATCACTTAAAGGATACTACAAAGGACGTAAAATCGCTAAAGCTGCATCAGCTGAATAATAGAAGGGAGATACCATGCGCGTAAATATTACACTTGAACACAAAGAATCTGGTGAACGCTTGTACCTTACTTCTAAAAACAAACGTAACACTCCAGACCGTCTTCAATTGAAGAAATACTCACCAAAACTTCGCAAACACGTTGTGTTTACAGAAGTTAAGTAAGCATTCAATACGAATCAATACAGAAGAAAAACGCTGATTCAAGCGTTTTTTCTTTTTGTTAATTTCACTACATTGCAATAAAAATCAACCGAATCACTACCTTTTTCACTACCTTTTTTTGAAATAAGAATACAGATTTGGACGATTAAAATTAAGAGAAACTTCATTATGAGGTTTCTCTTTTTATATTCTCGCTCCATCTATTTTTCTTATCGTTGTGTTATAATGGAATAGATTACAAATTCATGCATAGGTTTTTAAACATCTCATCAAAAAATTTTTTATTAAATCTATCTATTCTAAAATTCTTTAACTAAATTTTGATGAACAATATTCGCGTGATTTTCGCGTGATTTTCGCGTAACTGTTTAAGATAAAGTCCCAGAAATACGATGAAATCAAGGATTTTAATCTCCTGTAAAATTTGCTTTTTCGCGTGACAATCGTTTAAAAACAAATTTAAGTAACGTTATATTTTAGAAAGGAAAAATATGAACTTAAAATTTGAAGGAGTCGATTTAGAGTACAAAAAAGCTAAAAACAGTCTTCCAGAATCCTTCTGGGAAACCTACTCAGCATTTGCAAATACTAATGGCGGAAAAATAATTCTCGGGATAGACGAAAAAAATATTGATCCCTATCAAGGTGTTAATAATCCTCAAAAAATACGAGATAATCTATTCGCTTTAGTCGCAAACAAACAAAAAGTCAGTTGTAATCTACTTACCGACAACGATATCGAATACGTTAATATCCCAAACAAAATTAAACAGCTTATTGTAATCACTGTAAGAGAAGCGAATCCTGACCAAAAACCCGTTCATCTTAAAAATGATTATCGTAAATCATATAAAAGGTTAGGCGAAGGCGACGTTCAACTTGATAAAGAAGAACTTAAGTATCTTATGACTAGTTCACATGATGATATTGATAGTGAGTTACTTAATAATTTTGACGAAAATGACCTAAATTTAGATACAATAGAACATTATAAGCAATTATTAATTGAACTTACTGGTAAAACAAAATACAATAGCATTTCTTTGAGAGATTTTCTAATCGAAATTGGTGTATTTAAAAAAGACAGGACAGATAATATATATAAATTAACCGCAGGAGGACTGATATTCTTTGGAAAGTATAATTCTATCATTTCTCGTTATCCCAAATTCCAATTAGACTATTTTGAAAAAGATACATCTCTGTCAACTAGGTGGAACGATAGAATTTCAACAGGTGATATGATGTACCCTGATTTGAACATGTTTGACTTTTTCAATTTAGCATATAATAAATTAACCACTACAACAAATGATAGATTTGAACTCAGTAACGAATCTGCTCATCGTTTACCATTCAAGAAAGACCTATCTGAATCTATACGTGAGGCTTTAGTGAACTGCTTAATGCATGCTTACTATGATTTTGATTCACCTATAGTTATTACAGCATACCAAGACTTCTATGAATTTAAAAATCCAGGTAAGATGAAAATTTCTATTCCCGAATTTATACATGGTGGAACTTCCAAAACGCGAAATAGTACAATCTCTTCATTATTCCGTAGAATTGGGATGTCAGAAAAAGCTGGGTCAGGTGGACCGAAAATTTTTGACATTTCCGAAAAATATAAACTAAAAATTCCTGAAGTAAGTACAACTTTTGATAGTACTATTGTTACAATCTGGAAAGTAGATTTACTGTCTTCCTATGCAGATACATCAGATAGTGAAAAGATTATACTTGAATATATCATTAAAAATGGTAGCATTACTAAAAATGATATCCTTGAAAATTCTCTAATGACTGAGTATAAATTTAGAGAAAATTTGAAATCCCTACAAAATAAAAAGTATATTGAGATAGAAGGTAAGGGACGGTCTACAAGATATGTTCTCCCTAAAAGTTCAACTGAACAATATCACATTATTAAACAACAAATCAAAAGTCTTGGAGATTTCATGACCAAATATTAAATATTTAATTCTCATTCCTAAAAATTTTTGAAATAGCGTAGTCTTTTCTAAAATTTGTGGAATTCAAAACGCAGGCTCAACTTGAACTGCACCCCAAAAGTTAGATTTTTCCTGTCTAACTTTTAGGGTGCAGTTCTTGAGGGGGTGTTTGATTATAAAACTAACATTACATAGTCTTTCTCTATATTCTTTCAACTGATAATATTTAAGGAGAAACATTAATGAAAATAAAATTTAAAGAAAGCAATACCATTACTGAACTGCACCCCAAAAGTTAGACAGAAAAAATCTAACTTTTGGGGTGTTTTTATTATGAAATTAACTTATGATGATAAAGTTCAGATCTATAAACTTAGAAAACAAGGATATAGCATAGAGAAGCTTTCAAATAAATTTGGGATAAACAATTCTAATCTTAGGTACATGATTAAATTGATTGATCGTTACGGAATGGAGTTCGTCAAAAAAGGAAAGAATTGTTACTATTCTCCTGAACTAAAACAAGAGATCATTGATAAAGTTCTTCTTGAGGGGCATTCACAAATTAGGGCGTCTCTGGATTATGCTCTTCTAAGTAGTGGATTACTTTCGAATTGGCTGGCACAATATAAGAAAAACGGGTATACTATTGTTGAGAAAACAAGAGGGAGACCACCTAAAATGGGACGTAAGCCAAAGAAGAAGCCCGAAGAGATGACAGAGCTAGAGCGACTTCAAGCAGAAAATGAGTACTTGAGAGCGGAGAATGCCATTCTAAAAAAGTTGAGAGAACTCCGATTGAGGGACGAAAAGGAGCGAAAAGAAAAACAGAAATTGTCCGAGGATTGGTAACGGAGTTTGCCTTAGAGATTCTTCTAAAGATTATTAAGCTAGCTCGTTCAACCTATTATTACCAGCTAAAGCAGTTAAATAAAAGCGATAAAAATCATGATATTAAAGATGAAATTCAAGCTATTTTTACTGAGCATAAAGGAAATTATGGTTATCGCCGAATGACTCTAGAATTGAGGAATCGTGGTTT
This sequence comes from Streptococcus mitis, assembly GCA_965245755.1. Classification (GTDB taxonomy): domain Bacteria; phylum Bacillota; class Bacilli; order Lactobacillales; family Streptococcaceae; genus Streptococcus; species Streptococcus mitis_DY. Next base: position 3,348 of record CBDFAU010000021.1, read on the forward strand.
TGTAGTGAACCATAAGAAGGTCCAACGTCTGATGAAGATCCTTGGTTTAAGTGCCCGAATTCGTCGTAAACGCAAGTATTCTTCCTACCAAGGAGAGATTGGCAAGAAAGCAGATAACCTTATTCAACGCCAATTTGAAGCATCGAATCCAATGGAAAAGTGCTATACAGATGTGACAGAGTTTGCCATTCCGGCAAGCAGCCAAAAGCTCTATTTATCACCAGTTTTAGATGGTTTTAACAGCGAAATTATCGCCTATAATCTTTCTACGTCACCGAACTTGATACAAGTGAAAGATATGCTAGAACAAACCTTTACAGAGGAATATTACGAAAATACAATTCTCCATAGTGACCAGGGATGGCAATACCAACACGATTTCTATCATCATTTTTTAGAGGATAAAGGAATCCAGCCATCTATGTCGCGTAAGGGTAACAGCCCAGACAACGGCATGATGGAATCCTTCTTTGGTATTTTGAAATCCGAAATGTTTTATGGTTACGAGAAGACGTTTAAATCACTTAATCAATTGGAGCAAGCTATTGTAGACTATATTGATTACTACAACAATAAACGCATTAAGGTAAAATTAAAAGGACTTAGTCCTGTGCAATACAGAACTAAATCCTTTACTTAAATTATTTGTCTAACTTTTTGGGGTCAGTACATACTTCGATAAAATACAAATCTTTTTTATTTGTAAAATTGCCACTACTAGCTATTTTGTACGCAGTTGTTATCAACTTCATACTTAGTTTTAAGTTGACAGCTATAAGTGACTTGCTAACGTCCAAAGGCATTGTCCCTTTAATCTTAATCATTCTACTAGCTTATCTTACCTTCAAGAACTATGCTTCTTTTAAAAACTTACGTGAAAATTATAAAGCTAAGAATATTGATGGTATTAATATACTGGTAAAACTCATTCGCATACATGATATGGTTAAAGTCAGAGAGCTTGGATTTAACAAGACAATCTATAACTACACATTTTCATGGGAAGATATCATTTTCCCTGCCATTAACAACAATATAAACGGCTCAAAACTTGAACCACTCGTTAAAAAATATTCTTTACAAGTACTGTCTATGAATATTCCTGCAAAAATGATTGGGAATGTAATCTATGTTGATGCAAAGGTATTGGAAGAATGTATTAAAAATGATATTGAAGAAAGAAGTAAACTTTCAAACATTTAAGGATGAACTTTGTTGTAGTCACCAATAACAAAAAATGACAATAGATTTTCTACTGTCATTTTATTTTTCTAAATTTTTAGCAGAGTATTCTCACAAGTCTCTAAATCTCATTCAATTTTTCGAGATAGGCGGTTAATTCTGCTTGGGCTTCTGGTGTTGTGCCTACTAGCTGGCTGCGCATGTGTGCGAGTCTGGCTTCTACCTCTCCAATCTCTTTATCAATCTCTGCGAGCTGGTCGGCGAGGTCGGTTAGGGGAACAACAGGTTCTTCCTCAAAGGTATCGACATAGCGTGGAATGTTGAGGTTGTAGTCATTTTCGACAATCTCTTCAAAGCTGGCTAGATGGGCGAACTTCTCGATATTCTCGCGTTTTTGATAGGTCTCCAAAATCTTGGCAATATGGTCTTCGGTCATATTGTTTTGATTTTTCCCTTTTTCAAACTCTTTTGAGGCATCTATAAAGAAGACATCCTTGTTAGTGCGATTCTTTTTAAGGATAATAATGGTTGTCGGGATAGAGGTGTTGTAGAAGATATTTGCTGGCAAGCCGATAACTGTATCAATAGCGCCTTCTTCTAATAGATGCTGGCGAATCTTTTGCTCGGCTGCTCCTCGAAAGAGAACTCCGTGAGGAAGTACGATAGCCATGACACCATTATGCTTGAGGTGGTAAAAACCGTGAAGAAGGAAGGCAAAATCTGCTTTGGACTTAGGTGCCAGAACTCCATAACTTGAAAAGCGAGGATCTTGCAGGAATCCACTATCTGCTGACCACTTCAGTGAGTAGGGTGGGTTCATCAAAACTCCATCAAAGTCTGTCGGCTCGGTAGTCGGCCAATCTTCGTCTAGGGTATCGTGGTTGCTGAGGTGATAGTTCTCAATCGCAACCCCATGAAGCATCATATTCATGCGAGCAAGGTTGAAGGTCGAAGTAATCAACTCTTGACCGTAGTAAGAAATCGTCGAAGCTTCCTTACTATAGCGCTTGGCATTGAGCAAGAGGGAACCAGAACCCATGGTCGGGTCGTAAACCGACATCCCCTTTTGATGCTCACGCCCTGCAAAGACAATCTGAGTCATGAGGTGAGAAACTGCTTGAGGTGTATAGAACTCTCCAGCCTTTTTCCCAGAATCGCTGGCAAACTGGCCAATCAAGTACTCATAAGCATCACCCAAGATATCACCAGCATGACCAGAGACATTGAGGTCGTTGAGCTGTTTCATAACCTCAGAGATGGTCTTGTTTTGCTTTTGTGGAGTGTTACCTAGCTTTTTCGCATAGAGGTCGATATCTTCGAAGAGATTTTCAAATTTTTCATTGGCCTGCTCGATATCACGGAAACTTTGGGCTAGGGACTCTAGCTGGAAGGTTCCTTCGTGGATAGACTGAACCAGCTTGGTAAAGGTCAGAGAAGGCTCAATCACATAGCCCAGCTCGTCATTTAAGACCTCGATGAGGTCTTCACGGACATCTGCATCCGTAAAGTTTTCCTCATAGAGAAGCTGCGCTTGCTGGAAGGACTCAAAAGTCTCGTCCAAGTTATCACAGACGGCTTGGAGGATGTTGTCGGATAGATACTTGTAGAAAATCAAGCCCAAGAGGTAGGACTTGTATTCATTGGCTTCCATCTGGCCACGCAGGATATCTGCCGCATTCCAGAGGGATTGGTAGAGTTCTCTTGATAAATCTGTTTGTGACATAGGGTCTCCTATCAATTTATGTTGTTAGTAGTATTCCATGTTTTAAAATATTTTTCTTTTTTATATTTTCCTTAAATAGTGCGGACGGGAGCAACTTCCTTCGGAATTTCATCCCTAATTTTTGAGCCCAGAGTCTCAAAAATCCCGTCCTATACAATAACTTTGTTATTGTATAGGATACCACCATGGCGGAAAATATCCTCTAAAAGCTCACTTTGTTCGCACTCATTTTACGATAAACTCTTTTAAAAACGAATCACTGGGTTTTTGACGGTCTTTGCACCTTATATAAACATTTTTCTGAGTAGGGTTTGTTTGCTTTCTTTAAGCTGGCTGACTTTTTCCTCTTGCTTGGCAATGGCCTTGTCTAGGTCTTGGAAGAAAGAACCGATGACCTCTTGTTCAGGGAGAGAGGGGAAGTAAACACTAAAATTTTCTACAGATGACCTAGAGATATTTAACTGGGACATCCCTGCACCTTGAGCTTTAAAATAATATTGATTTGAGTTGATATATGAGTACAGAAACTCTGAATTTGAATTGAGTCGTGGCCTTAACAATGCAACCCTCTGATTCAGGACAAATTTATTACTTTCAGGTATAATAGCAACTCTTCCAAGTAGATTACCATGAGCCACATCACTTAACACCATGACTAAATCTCCTTTTTCAAGTGTTTCATCAGCCTTATCAATAAACTTACCAGAGCGCTTTAATCCACCATCAATACTAATTGAATTTAAATTAATTAATTCGTAACTACCGGAATCAGATTGTCTATCCTCATATCCTTTACCATTTTTATAATCTGCAATCTCTCCCAACTTCACTTCCTTCCACTCATCTTCAAATCCTGCGAAGCGAAGGGCGGGTTTGGTTTGTCCTTTGGATGGGAAGAGGAGTTTGAGGTAGGTTTTCTTCTGCTCCTTGAGCACCTCTAACTTACGCTGTTGAAGGCTAATGAGCTGGTCAATATCTTGGAAGAAAGAACCGATGGCAGTTTGCTCGGGGAGGGAGGGGAGGGAAATTATTGCAGATTTTATATCATTTGAATTGATACTTTCAAATGTTGAGCCTGTACTTAATTTACTCCAATATCCATTTTGTTTCATTTGAGAAAGTGCTTGATACAGAAATTCATTCCCATCTATTGAAGCAACACCTCTCCCTAAAACAACATCGTAATCGGTCTTCCCAATATCTCCTACAGGTGCACGCACACTTAAAATTAGATCACCTTGTCTAGCCTGCTTAGTAATCTGAGTTGTCCAAACTCTCGGAAACACTCTGCCATTCTTCATATCTGCATTACCTTGGACAAGGATAGAGTCATTAGGATTATCTGTATAATTCTCACTATTCGGAGATTGTCCCATTGTTATTGTTGAAACGTCCCCCAACTTTCTCTGCTCCCAAGGTTCAGTATAAACTACAAAGCGATAACTTGGTTTCTTTGTCATATTACTCCCTTTCTATTACTCCATTTTCTTATTTCTACACTTTAGATTTTCTTTTTTGATTTCTATTCTTCAATTTTACCTATTTTTACACTTTAGAATTACCATCTGTCATTTCTATTGTTCAATTTTGGCCATTTTTGCACTTTAGATGGGCAACCATGCTATCCTATTCTTCAATTTTTCCTATTTTGAAACAATAGATAGGCTGATTTTGTGATATAATGTTAAAAAACGTTGAAATACGAGGATGACTACATATGAACTATAGAGAACTTAAAAAAATCTACTACAGTCATCGTGACCAATATGAGGAAGAGTATCAATTACGCTTACAGGGATACAGCTCTATTAGGACATCTCTTTATCCTCATTTAATGCAACGCGATACTGTCAAAACAAGTCAATACCCTTTATTTGTAACCCTACATCTAGGGATTTCCCAACTGATGGAAACTATCTCACAGCAGTCTCAACGAATTAGTGAAATAGCTGATACCCTCCCTAAGATTGCCCACGATCAGTTTTATAAAGAACAGCTCTACCAATCGATTATTTCCACAAATGAGATTGAGGGTATCCATACAACTCGTCAAGAGTTGGTCGATGTGGAGAAACTACTAGAGAAAGACCCCTACAAGACCGAACAAATCAAACATCTTTCCACCTTGCGAATGTACCAACAAATCCTTAAGGATGAATTTCTCCAAATCCAATCACTTGAAGATATCAGAGGGATTTATGACCAATTGACACAAGGAGAAATCTCGCCAGAGGATGAACTCGATGGAGAGTTTTTTAGACAGAAATCGGTCTTTATCCAAGACGACAAGAATGGCAAAGTCATCTATATCCCACCTCAAAAGGAGGAACAGATTCAGGTCATGCTGACAGAGTGGATTCGTTTTATAAACGACCATTCTATCCCAAACCTTATCAAGGCTTGTGCTGGACACTATTTTTTTGAAAATATTCATCCCTTCTATGACGGTAACGGTCGGACAGGACGCTATATCCTTGCCAAGTACTTGTCTAGAAAACTCGATAAATTTTCAGGGTTAGTTTTGTCCCAACAAATCAATCACCATAAGCAAGACTATTACAAGGCTTTTAGGAATACTGGCGACCATCTCAACCGTGCCGATGCTACTTTCTTCGTTGAAACCTTGTTGACGTTTATCAAGGAAGGGCAGGAAAATATTATCCAAACCCTCCTTGAAAAGCAGGAACAACTTCATCGCTATAAAGTTAAGATAGAGCAAACAGAAGGGCTGAAGGAAGTCGAGAAATACATCTTGTTTCTACTCGCTCAGTCCAAGCTCTTTGTCGATGATAAGAGAGATGGTATAGAAGATAGAAACATCATCCAACTGGCCAATCAGTCCAACCATCATTACTCTAAGAAAAAGGTCAAGGATGCTTTCTTGCATCTTGAAGAGAGAGGGATTTTGACCCTAATTAGTCGAAAACCTTCCCAACATTATCTTTCTGACCATTTTTAATACTCAATGAAAATCAAAGAGCAAACTAGGAAACTAGCTGCAGGCTGTACTTGAGTACGGCAAGGCGACGTTGACGTGGTTTGAATTTGATTTTCGAAGAGTATAAACCTATCTCCCCCTTAGCGGTAAGATATCCTCTGAAATCATGCGCATATAGTCCTCTTTGAGGGCTTTTTTGTATTTGAGTTTTGGTAGTGCCTTGTCTCCGTGGGCTTCCTTATAGGCCAGATAGTCCTGAGATTCTGTGATGGCTTTTTCACCATTTTGCTTGTCTCGTCCGATGCGGTAGTTGTCCACTACGAACTGGAGTTCATCCTCTCCTATCTGCCAATAATCTGCAGTTTCACGAATCTTTTTCTGGGTTGTTAGTTCAATCATCTCTTCCAACTTATGGATGATAGACTGACCCTGATAGCTCTTGGCATCTGCTTGGACATTCTGCCAGAGTTTGGAGATGAGGCTGGATAACTTGGGATTGGATTTGTTCAAATCTTCGATATAGTTATCTACCAGACTCTTTTCCTTTTTACCAATGAGGTTTTCCCGATTTTCAATCAGGGATTGGATGAGAGAGAGGATATAGTGATAGTTTATCTCGTCGGTGCGGATGGATTCAAGCTCATACTCGATATCCAGCAGAACGCCTTCATCTTCTTGGTCTTCTTTTCTACGTCTGCGGAGTTCTTCGATGACATTTTGATATTGGCCGGCAAAGTTCTCGATGTCTTCGAGGCTGAGGCCAATCTCTCTGAGGATGACTTTCTCATCATAGTCAGAATAGACTTGTATAGAGGATAGGAGCTTGTCAAATTCTTGAAAGGCCTTGGCAAAGCGTTTTAATTCTGCATCTGTCGCTGTATCCAAATCAGGCACCTGCTCTGGACTTGGAGCGATAGCTAGTAGTTGATGAACCTTCTCAAGAAACTTGGCCTTCTCCTCCTGCCATTCTGGGGCTAAGACACTGGTTTCACCACCATTTGAGTAGAGACTCAGAGCTTCATCCACCTTTTCTTTAAAGCGGTCAGGCGTTTGGAAGGTAACGATTTGACCGAATTTCTTGCCTTCATCAAAGAGGCGATTGGTTCGTGAAAAGGCCTGAATGATATGCTGGGGTTTCATGGGCTGACGATCCATGAAAAGGGTCGATAGGCAAGGGGCATCAAAGCCCGTCAACAAGCGGTCCACAACGATAACCAAGTCCAACTGCTCTTCACGGAAGGCAAAGCGTTCTTTCTTACGGGCCAGACGGTCGTTGAGGTCACTATTGTAGGAAGCAATGGTTGCTAGGCTAAAGTGAGTACCAAACATAGCATTGTAGTCTTCTAAACTCTCCTCCATGTAGGCTTGGTTGACATAGGAGTCTGCGTCATTTTCTGTCACAGAGTAAGTAATAGCAACCTTAGGAAAGTCTGGCAAGACTTTTTTAACATTTTCCGAAATGCTTAGAGACTTTTCTCCATTTTTGACTTGCTTAATCAGGTTATAATAGGCCTGTGCACGGGCAATGCTTTTGACGGTCAAAATGGCCTCGTAGGTTTTTCCTACTCCATTTTGGAAACCGAGTTTGCGTCTTGAGCGATTGAGAATAGCATCTAAAACGGCAAGCATGTGGCCTTCGTCATCATAGCGCTCCTCGTCAATCTCATCTTCTGCCCAACCAGGCATGGTTGTCTGATACTCCACATTAAAGCCAAGAACCGCCTTGTCATGGATGGCTTCTTTGACGGTATATTGGTGGAGGCAGTCACCGTACTGCTCTTCGGTCGTCTGAGCAAGGTCTCCTTTTTGTTCACGCTTATTTTCTGTAAAGATAGGAGTCCCTGTAAACCCATACCAGAGAGAATTTGTAAAGAAGTGCTCTAGGTGGCGCTGGCGTTCAGGAGTCACTGCGCGATGGCATTCATCGACGACAAAGGCTAGTTTGAGTTGCTTGATACGATTATAAACCTTTTGGTGACGCCCTTCATCAAACTGACGAATCATAGCATTGATTTTCTGGATGGTCGTCACAACGACACGACGGTCATCAGAAGCCAGATTTTTAACTAATTCCTGTGTATCATCGGTCTCGTCGATATCAATCATATCGTTCTCTGCGTAAGACTGAAAAGAACTGGTCGTCTGCTGGTCGAGGTCTGTCCTATCAATCACAAAGATTGTCTTTTCGATAGATGGAATCTGGAGCAGATTGCGCGAAACCTTATAAGAGGTCAGGGTTTTTCCTGAACCGGTCGTATGCCAAATATAGCCCGACTGGCGCTTGCGACTGGCTTCACGGATAGCCTCAATGGCATGAACCTGATAGGGGCGCAATAAAATCAAGGCCTTCTTGTCATCATCGATGACAGAATACTGCATGACCATCTCGTGGGCTCTCGGTATGGACAAGACGGACTCTGCAAAGTCAAATAGTTGAGGTTGAGGTCTATTTTCACTATCCACCCACTTGGTCAAGAAACGTTCATTTAACTTGTTGGCTTTGGCAGCTGCGATGTAGCGAGTATCTGTGACATTAGAGACAACAAACATCTGAAGACTTGAAAAAATGCCTCTGAACTGTCCTTCTTGGTCGTATTTCTTAATCTGACGGAAGGCATCCATATAAGGATGAGAACGACTTTTCAGTTCGATCTGAATCATGGGCAGACCATTGATTAACAAAGTCACATCCCCACGGCGCTGGCGAATCCCTTCTCCGCCTGTGATGACTTGGTTGACAACCTCATAGCTGGATTTGCCACCAGCGACATTGTTTCTCCACAAGACTTCCAAGCGAATGGTGCCTAGACTTGCGTCTTCACGTTGAACCTGTACCTTGGCAATGCCATTTTCCCCTGCTATCCACTTGGCTGCTTCATAAAAGTTGACGAAATTGAGTTGGTTTTTGATTTGATTTTTCTCTGAATTTGTAAGGGGATGGTCTTGCAAAATGCGGACATTATTGGCTTCCAGCTTAGCAAAAAAGTTTCCCCATAGGAGGTCTTCTGTATTTAACTCAGGTCGATACACCCATTGACTTTCTCCCTTTGTCAGCTGGTTGATTAAATCCCGCTCGATTGCCAATTCCTGTTTGGTTTTAGCTTTGCCTGTTACAGGGATAGCAGTCTCGTCTTTAGGAGAGAGTCTCTGGCTGATATGGAAATCCTGCAAGGCTGCTCGATTGAGATGTTGCAATTTTTCAAGAAGAGCTTGCTCCGTACCTTTTATGGCTTGATAGGCTGCTGTCAGGTCTTTATCTGCATCTAGGTAGTGATGCGGGTTCTTCTTTATTTGGATATAGCCCTGCACCAAATCTTCTAAACGTCCCAGCTGAATAGCAAGCTGGTTCTGGAGTTCCTGAGAATTGCTTCCAGATGCTTCTTTCTGGTTGATAGCTTCTAGGTATTCTACGATAGCAGCATAACTAGGCTGTAACTCAGGCGCTGAAATGATGAGTTCTTGTTCTAATTCTTTTGATAAAGTGTAAGCCATGTTCATACCCCATTTCTACAACGCAAAAAGCCTACCAAAAAGATTGGCAGGTTTTGAAAATGGGTATGAAAACGCGAGTTTATATATATATATATGCAAGCTAGTTATTTGCTTAAATCTGAAAACCATAGGGACTCTTCCTTTTCATTCATCCAAGGCGTTGCGACATCGAAAAAACAGCGCCTTTACTTCCTTCCATTGTATCATAAAAGACTAGTAGTGAAAAGGTTTTCTAGGGTATTCTCTCTAAATCTAGCAAGAATTCCCTGACCTTCAAACTTCTACTAAAACAAGCAAAATCCCCTGCAAATCTACATTACAGGGGACTTTTGTATTATTCTTGTACTTCTTTCTGAGCGGCCTTGCCTTGGTCTAGAAGGGCTTGGACAATTTTCTCATCGCGTAGCTTGACAGAATCGTTGATCATTTCTGCGGACTTGACGATGGTTGTTTCTAGTTGGGCACGTTTCTGGCGTCCCAATTCAATTGCTGCGACGATACCTTGGTTTTGAGCGACCAGACTTTCAGCCAGTTTGGTAACAGATTCGACAGCGACTGTCGGGCTTTGTGCAATTCTTTCCATCTGCGGAATCACTTCCTTACTGGTTTCAGCTAGCATCTGAAGGGCAGCATTATTGGCATTGACAATGGCATCTGCCACGACACCTGATTTCATTGATTGTTGCAAAATACCCAGTTGGGCAATGGAAAGCTTCATTGTAGGAATCGTATTGCGACGAAGCATGCCCAATTTTTGGCGCATATCAGATGACACCTTCACAAGATTGCGCATCTGAGGTGTTGTTGCCCAGGCAACATAGAGACGGCTGACATACTCAGTGTGCTGTTGTTCGAGTGTATTGACCACTTCAGCCATGCGGGCCAATTCTTGTGATTTGGTTTGGTATTCTACCGTACTTGTATCGAGTTGGTCAACTTGAGCCTTCAATTCTGCAGCGCGATTGCCAGCTTCTGTCTGGCTGGCTTCGATAAAGGAAATCACTCCCACTAGATTTTCAATGGATTTGGTATTGTCCTCAATCAACATCTCAGCTGAAACGATATTTCGAGCTAAGACATCTTCTTGCTTGACCACTGCAGCCGCCATACCATCGAGCTTTTGCTCAACTGTTTTTGAGTCAAAGTAAAATTCCTGTAGGGTATTCTTGCTCTTGTTAAACAATCGTTGTAAAAAGTTTGGTTTTTCTTCTAACTCAGCAATTTCAGCGTTCTTGTATTTGACGACAAAGCCTTGCAACTCACGGTTGGTGTTCTTGAGTAGATCATCCACTTGGGGAATCTGCAATTTCTTTTGTTCTGACAAGATACGATTTACTGTATTGTTCACACCTTCTACAGCAGATTGTCCAAAGTCTAAAAGAGCATTTTGATTTGTGACAAACTGGTCTACCAACTGGGGCACGTGCGCTTTGATTCCTTCTTGCTGCTCAGGGCTCAACTTTTCAAGGAAGGTCAAGGTCTGGTCTGAGCCAGTATTGGTCTCGATGATTTGGGTTGTTTTATCCACCTTAGCTACCGTATTATTGGCAATCTGGTCAATATCAAAATTAAATTCTGTCATGGTTACTCCTTTGTTTCTAACCTATTCTTTACGATCTTTTTCTAGGATACGTAGACTGATATCAAAATCACGCATATCTGTTTCATTGAGTTCTCTCAAGACTTGGTCTAGCTCAAGGTCAAATTGTTCGATAGCTGCTTTAGCTTGCTCTAAGCGTTCTTCTGCCCGATTATAGTTTTTAGGATTGGCCTTAATCTTTAAATAGCCTTCTAAAATCGTTTGGAATTTCTCCATCTTCAAACTATGAATGGCAGTCAATTCTTCCTTATCCCCTTCAGCAGAGGTAGCAATCTTGTCTAAAATAGCCTGATGGTCAACGGCAATATTGGCCAAGGTCTGGGACAATTCTGGAGCTAATTCCTCTGGCTCCGCATTTTCAAGATCTACCTGACTTTCTCTATCTAAACGTTCTAGCTGAACATCGATGTTTACCCGTACTGTACGAACCTTTTTGTCAATACGGTTGTAGACATCAGAGTCGATATAGGACTTAAGACGATCCGCCTCCTGATGGATTTCCCTCAGTTCGATTAATACTTGATTGGCTAGACTCTTATAGGAATCTGAACCTTTTTCTACTAAAGTTCTCTCTAATTGCTGAATATCTTTGTCCGCCTGACGAATCCGAGCTTTTAAAAGCTCAATCCGATCATCGAGCGAACGATCCTGCAAAAGAGGATAGCGCCAACGTTTATAGAGGCGATAACCACCATAGCCTAGCAGTACACAAGCCGCAAGCGGAAGAGCATATTGGACCAAAAGGCCCAGTAAGAACAAGAAGCCCCAAAAATAGAGACAGCCTTTCCAAAAACCATTACCTGATTTCATAAACATTCCTTATTTTCAATTTATAAGTCTATTTTAGCACAAAAGACAAAAATGAGGGCGGAAATCCCCTAGAAAAGAGTTGATTTCTTTGCTGTAGAATGGAACTTGGTAGCGCGTGGGCTAATTTCAGTAAAGCGGACTCAAACCACAAACACACTCTGAGGAATATCAAAACAAAGGCTTGAAATATCGAAAGGGTTGTGTTAGAATGAACTTACAATGTGAGTAAAGTTACAGCATATGTAACTAAAAAAGCCCCACCGTGCCACCGATGGGGTTTTTTGCTACCCTCTAAAAGGGTGCTACGTCTCTTTATCCATAGCTTGAAAAGCTCAGATAGTACGTTAACAAGTAACGGAGCTAGAAACACTGTGAGTAAAGTTTCTAACATATGTAACACCTCCCTTCCTTAAAGTGAGGAGGCTAAAATATTATATCATACCAGATTTATATCATCAACATCGCGTCATTCTTGGAATAGATAGACTTAGATACACAAATAACCTTACTAGCAAATCTCTATACAAATCCAGAAATCAACGTTTTAAGACAAAGCAAAAAGCCCACTGTTGTAGGCTTTCTGTAAGATATATCTTAAAATTAAAGCATTTTGTTGTAGAATTCAACGACAAGTGCTTCGTTGATTTCTGGGTTGATTTCGTCGCGTTCTGGCAAGCGAGTCAATGAACCTTCCAATTTTTCAGCGTCGAATGATACGAATGCTGGGCGTCCAAGAGTAGCTTCTACTGCTTCAAGGATAGCTGGAACTTTCAATGATTTTTCACGAACTGAGATCACTTGACCTGGAGTTACGCGGTATGATGGGATATCAACGCGTTTTCCGTCAACAAGGATGTGACCGTGGTTTACGAATTGACGAGCTTGACGACGAGTAGTCGCAAGACCAAGACGGTAAACAACGTTATCCAAACGACGTTCCAAAAGAAGCATGAAGTTGAAACCTAGGATTCCGCCTTTGATTTTTGTAGCTTGTACGAACAAGTTACGGAATTGTTTTTCACCTACACCATAAGTGAAACGAAGTTTTTGTTTTTCAGCCAATTGCAAACCGTATTCTGACAATTTAGAACGGTTGTTTGGTCCGTGTTGTCCTGGTACGTAGTTACGACGTGCCAATTCTTTACCTGTACCTGTAAGTGAAAGGCCAAGGCGACGAGCTTGTTTCCAAGATGGTCCTGTATAACGTGACATGTGAATGTCCTCCTGATATAAATAATATTTCGGTGGAAATAGTCACTTAGAAAGCCCTGATTCGTGCAGATGCCCTTCGCCTAAACAGCCAAGGTTACTTATCATAAGACACCTGTTGACGAGCTTCATGCTTTCCTGCTGATATTTCACACAAAATCCATTCTACCATGAATGGCTAGATTTGTAAAGGGGTTTTAAGATTTATTTTCATTGCCAAAGAGATTGAGAAGGAGGGTAAAGGTGCTTCCGATGCCGTACTGGCTGGTAACTGTGATTTCTCCACCCAATTGATGGGCCAATTCACGCGCAATCGCAAGTCCTAAGCCATGACCACCTGTTTTCATATTACGCGAAGTTTCGACACGATAAAGGCGTTTGAAAATATTCTCCAAATCCTCTGGAGCAATGCCCTGCCCTTCATCGGTCACACTGATTGAAAGCTGGTTCTTTTCCAGCTTAGCCACCACTTCCAGCTTGGTTCCTGGAGCAGAGTATTTAAAAGCGTTATTGACCAGATTCACCAAGATACGAGAAAGCTTGGCATAATCTCCCTCAATCCGAGCAGACTCTGGAATTACCTGCAAATGGACATCTCGCTCTTCCTGCTCAATCAAGAACTGAAATTCACTCATGCACTCAATTAAGAGCTGGTCCAAAAAAATGCTGTCTTTGCTGGTCGTTTCGACCTGATTTCTAGCTGTGTTTAGGGTCAAAAAATTCAACTCCTCAACCAGTTTATTGAGTCTTTCCGTTTGACGCCCAATGGTTGCTAGATAATGGTCCTGTTCGCCTTCCTTGATAATCCCATCCAAAATCCCTTCTACCGTCGCTTGGATCGAAGTGATGGGGGTCTTGATATCATGCGACAGCTGGGCAATCATCAATCCCTTTTCTCGTTCGCTTTCTTCCAAGGAATCAAAGGTGGCCTGCAAATCATGGGACATTTCATTGAAAGCTTGCCCTAATTGCTGAAATTCTACAGGTCCTTGAACCTCCAAATTTGAAGGAAAATCCTTGTCCGCTACCCGCTTGGCATGTTCCTTGAGTTTGCCCAATGAAGTAAAGACTGGCGATAGGAGAAAGAGACTAATCCCAGCACCGATAAAACTAGCCACGAGAGTCATACCCACTAGGAAATAAATTTCTCTTTCTTCAATTAACATTCGCTGGATGGCCCAAAAAACCACGATAATCGTTAGGAGTGTTGAAATGATATACCCCACTAAAATATAACTTTTTAATTTCATTGACTACCTCGTGCTTTCTCAATTTTGTAGCCCAATCCCCAGACGGTTTTGATGGTTGGTGTTTCTGCACTAGCATGTTTAGCCAACTCCTGCCGAAGAGCATGAATATGAACATTCAAGGTATTGGTGTCATCCACATAGTCTTCCTGCCAGACCTTTTCATAGAGGTCTGTCTTAGAGAAAACCCGCTCTGGATTGCTGGCTAAAAGCCATAGAAGTTCGAAGGATTTGACGGTCAAATCAAGCGCCACATCTCCGACTTGGACCTCATGACTACTGTGATTCATTCGTAAATCCCCAAGACTGACGACTTCTGACTCACCTCCACGATGAAGGCGACGCAAGATATTGTGGACACGCAAAACCAGCTCACGGGGGCTAAAGGGCTTGGCAATAAAGTCATCTGCCCCCAAACTTAGACCGTAAATCTTGTCCTGCTCGCTGGTCTTAGCCGTGATAAAGAGAAAAGGCTGATCCGGAGATTGATACTGGACCTCGCTAATCAAATCATAACCATCCATCCGGGGCATCATGATATCTGTAATAATCAAATCAATCGGTTTTCGCTTGAAGATTTCTAAGGCCTCTACCCCATCATGGGCCACCAAAACCTGATATCCTGCCTGAACCAGATAACGTTGATGAATATCTGTGATTTCTACCTCGTCGTCAACGAGTAAAATTGTCTTTCCCATCTGTCTCTCCTTTGAAAAAAACAGTGCTATACCACAATAGTATAACACTATTTTTATCTCTTTACGAACATTCTAAACGATATATGGATTTTTCAAATCCTAGATAGAAAGTCTGTAACTAGACTAGTCATTTTCCTCTTTTTTAGCTTTCAAACCGAGGCCGCCTAGCAGGCCGGCCAAAGCTAATCCAAAGAATCCAATAGTAGCCATTGATGTTTGGGCTTCACCAGTATATGGAAGCATATCTTTTTGGTCTTTCATTTGATCAGTCATCATCGGACTTGATACCTTGTTATTAGATACCATCTTGCCTTCATCAGACATTTTGCTTGAGGTTACCATAGGCTGGCTAGCATTCATAGTTTTGTCCTGCTCTTTGTTAGGCATCATCTTATCTTGGCTAACAGCTGGCATTTTAGATTTCATATCATTGAGGGACTTATACCCATTCAAGTTCACTATCAATTCTTTAGTCGCTACAAGATTAGTTAAATCAGCCTTGCCGTCTTTGGCACCGTACACTTTAATAGTAGCTTTATAACTTTGAGTGCCGTTTTGTTTCAAAAGGTCTAGAAGCTCTTTGTCAGATTTGCCTTGGGTACCAGCCAAATCTACTTCATAGAAGTAAAGGCCTTTGCCCAATTTTTCTACTGGTGGAAGAGCGGGATTTTTAGCCGAACCATTGTCTGACCACGGGGCCTTGTCTGAAGCTTTCAAGATAAGGCGAGTTAACATACCATCACCAGCGAAGAATTCGTATGGAATAACTTGGTTGACACCAGCTGTGAATGGACCTGGGAAGTTAGCCTTGTCCAAGTAAGTTGCTGGAACGTCCACTGTGTCTTTAGTATTATCAGCTACGCCTTTTTGGACTTCAGCTGGAGTAGTTAAACCATTCAAGTTGACATCCAAATTTTTAGTCGCTACAAGGTTGCTCAAGTCGGCCTTGCCATCTTTGGCACCGTACACCTTGATGGTAGCTTTATAGCTTTGAGTGCCGTTTTGTTTCAACAAGTCAAGCAATTCTTTGTCAGATTTGCCTTGGGTACCTGCCAAGTCCACTTCATAGAAGTAGAGGTCTTTGCCCAATTTCTCTACTGGTGGAAGGGCTGGATTTTTAGCCGAACCATTGTCTGACCATGGAGCCTTGTCTGAGGCTTTCAAAATCAGACGAGTCAACATACCGTCTCCGGCGAAGAATTCATACGGAATAACTTGGTTGACACCAGCTGTGAATGGACCAGGGAAGTTAGCTTTGTCCAAGTAAGTAGCTGGGACGTCTACTGTATCTTTGGTGTTGTCGGCTACGCCTTTTTGCACTTCAGCTGGAGTAGTTAAGCCGTTCAAATTAACATCCAAATCCTTAGTCGCTACGAGATTTGTCAAATCAGCCTTGCCATCTTTAGCGCCGTACACCTTGATAGTCGCCTTGTAGCTTTGAGTGCCGTTTTGTTTCAAGAGGTCTAGAAGCTCTTTATCTGATTTTCCTTGAGTACCTGCCAAGTCCACTTCATAGAAGTAGAGACCTTTGCCCAATTTCTCTACTGGTGGAAGGGCTGGATTTTTAGCTGAACCATTGTCTGACCATGGAGCCTTGTCGGAGGCTTTCAAGATAAGACGAGTTAACATACCATCTCCGGCGAAGAATTCATATGGAATGACTTGGTTGACACCGGCTGTGAATGGACCTGGGAAATTAGCTTTGTCCAAGTAAGAGGCTGGAACATCCACTGTGTCTTTAGTATTGTCAGCCACACCTTTTTGAACTTCAGCTGGAGTGGTTAAGTCATTTAAGTTCACTGTCAATTCTTTAGTCGCTACAAGATTAGTCAAATCGGCCTTACCGTCCTTCGCACCGTACACTTTGATAGTAGCTTTATAGCTTTGCGTACCGTTTTGTTTTAAAAGGTCAAGCAGCTCTTTGTCAGATTTACCTTGAGTACCGGCCAAATCCACTTCGTAGAAGTAGAGGCCTTTGCCTAATTTTTCTACTGGTGGAAGAGCGGGGTTTTTAGCTGAACCATTGTCTGACCATGGGGCCTTGTCGGAGGCTTTCAAGATAAGGCGAGTTAACATACCATCTCCGGCGAAGAATTCATATGGGATGACTTGATTGACACCGGCTGTGAATGGACCAGGGAAGTTAGCTTTATCCAAGTAAGATGCCGGAACATCCACTGTATCTTTAGTGTTGTCAGCCACGCCTTTTTGGACTTCAGCTGGAGTGGTTGCTGGTTGAGTTTCACTTGCTTCACGGTCTTGTCCAGCAACTGTAGCTGCAGGACTTTCCACAGGTTTAACCGCATCTTCTGTTTGTTTCTTAGATTCTGGTTTTGCTTGCGCTTCTTCTTTTGGTGCTACTACTGGCTCTTTAGCACCTGCATCTGCTTTTTCTGGAGAGCTTGCAGTATCCAAGCTTGCTTTAGGTGTTGAATCTGCCTGTTCTGAAGGAAGAGCTGTATCGACTGCTTCTTTGAGAACTCCTACTGGTAAGTCGCTCTTTTCACTCACCGCAGTCGCATCTGGCGCTACTTGAGCAGGGGTTGGATTGACCACATCGGCACGTACAGAACTTGGTTGACCAACTAGGACAAAAAAGCCACTAGCCACAACAACTGAGGCAACACCGACACTAAGACGGCGAATAGACCAACGAGTATATCTTTGATTTGGATTGAATTTCATAGGATTCTCCTTAGAGTTTTTCTTTATTTGATGACTCTAGTATAATCTCCTAAAATTAAAAAGGATTAAGAAAAAGTTAAAATTTTTCTTAAATCCCTCTTATAAAATACTTATATTAATTAAATCCATAAACAGACTTGGTGATTTGATAGACGACATTGGAAAGTTTGCGAGCTGGCAAGACCGAATGTTTGGTCAAACGGCTCAACATGGTCTTCCGAATAGCCTGAAAGACCTCTGGGTTTTCCTGCTGAATATAGGTCCACAGCTCCCGTTTTTGGGCAAGATGCTCTGCTGTGCCTGCTCGATTGAGCAAGGCACTAGAAATCACCGTCGTAATCTCAATATGATTCAACAGATATTCTCGCATTTTGGGATGACTCACTTTGGACAAGTCAAGCTGGTCTACCAAGAGTCGATTGACTTTGAGTTGCTGGTCAATGCGCTTAATCATCACTTGCTCATTGACAGACTGGTCCTCACGCCCAATCAAATAACGATAGAAATCGACAGGCAGATAGTACATGGTCTTGACCTGCTGAAGGGGTGTAAAGACAAAGAGATTATCGACATAAAAAGTATGCTCAGGCAATTGGAACTGGCTCGCTCGCAACAAATCTGTCCGGTAAATCAGCGAGTGCATCATGATATACTGGCCTTTTGAGAAATTTCCAACCTGATCCCAGCCAAAAATCTGCTGGACAGGCAAGACTGACTCGTAACTCATACTCTTCTTACGAGACTGGCCTTCCTTTTCATAGACAAAATTAGTCACAAAGGCGTCAACCTCTTGACCCTTGCTCTCTAGTTCCTGCAAGGTTTCAAGAATTTTCAAGTAGGCACGAGGATCCACCCAGTCATCACTATCCACTACTTTAAAATAGCGCCCAGAAGCCTCCGCTAAGCCACGATTGACCGCACCGCCATGGCCCTTATTTTCCTGATAGATAGCTCTAACGATGTTAGGATACTTGCTGGCTAAACGCTCAGCGATTTCCTGAGTCTGGTCCTGAGATCCGTCATTGATAATCAAAATCTCAACTTGCTCACCACCAATCACTAGCGATTCCACACAGTAATGAAGATAGGCAGCGGCATTATAGCTAGGAATGGCGACAGACAATAACTTCATAATCTACTCCTTTAGGGGACTGATTTTTTCTTATACTCAATGAAAATCAAAGAGCAAACTAGGAAACTAGCCGCAGGTTGCTCAAAGCACTGCTTTGAGGTTGCAGATAGAACTGACGAAGTCAGCTCAAAACACAGTTTTGAGGTTGTGGATAGAACTGACGAAGTCAGTAACCATACCTACGGCAAGGCGACATTGACGTGGTTTGAAGAGATTTTCGAAGAGTATTGTCACTTCTTTCTATTCTACCATAAAGTCCAGCTTTTGAAGGACTTTTACTAGAATACAAGGGTTGCTATCTCTATTTGCTATTTTGGACATCAAAAAAGAGGGGATTTCCCTCCTTATGAATTTAATTCTGCCAAGTCATCTAGATACTGGTTGTTAATGACCGCCAAGATATAGGCATCTGACCTCAAGAGATCATTAGGGCCAAACTGGACATCCAAGGGTGAATTTTCTTGTTCACGAAATCCTAGGACATTGAGGTTATACTTGCCACGTAAATCTAGCTGGCTCAGGCTTTGACCTGCCCAAACACTCGGAATCTTCATCTCCACGATAGACACATTTTTATCCAGCTGAAAGACATCAACATTGTTATGAAAGAGAATGGTCTGCGCTAAGGACTGACCCATTTCATACTCAGGTGAGATAACTGAGTCGGCACCGATTTTTTCCAGTACCTTCTTGGCTGTCTGGCTTTTGACCTTGGCAATAACCCTTGGTACCCCTAGACTCTTACAATGCATGACTGCAAGCACACTCGACTCTAGATTTTCCCCTGTTGCCACTACAACCGTATCACAGGTATCAATTCCTGCAGTTCTGAGGAGTTCCTCATCTGTAATATCGCCCACAACTCCACGCGCCAAAACTGGCTCAAATTGATTGATACGCTCGGCGTGGTCGTCAATGGCAATGATATTCATATCTTGCTTGGCAAGGGCCGCAAGGACACTACTCCCGAAAATCCCCAAACCTAAAATTCCAATCGTACGATCTGACATCATTCTTCCTTTCTTATCCAATACTAATATCTGCTTTCATATACTGAATCAAATCTTTCTTATCAGGCTGGTAATCCGCTAGACTAACCAGCAAGGTCAAGGGACCGATACGGCCAATAAACATGAGCACCATGATAATGCTAAGAGCTAGCTTGCCCAATTCTGGCGTCAGATTTGCCGTTACCCCAACTGTCGCAAGAGCTGAAATGGTCTCAAACATGAGGTAGATAAATCGCGGTGTTCCTTCTGCTGTAATTCCCAACAACATCAAGCCCAACAAGAAGGTCATCAAAAAGATAATGAAGACACTAAAGGACTTTTGGACTGTTCGAGCCTCAATGGTTCTCTGCGCAACATTGGCATGAGGCAAGCCTAGCAATTCACTACGCGCAAAGACCAATAAGACAAAGAAAGTCGTAATCTTGAGCCCCCCAGCCGTCCCTCCAGGCGCTCCACCCAGAAACATCTGTAGGATATAGATAAACAAGGTCACAGGCCGAGCTTGGGTGTAATCAATAGAAGCAAAACCAGCTGTTCTCATGCTTACAGTTTGGAAAAAACTAACCAGCACTTTCTCTGGAACACTGAGATTGCCAATGGTTCCTGGATTGTACCACTCCGTAAAGAGTGTAGATACTGTCCCAAATAGCAAGATCCCTGCAGTCAAGAAAAGAACTAGTTTGGTGTGGAAACGTAGACGGCGTTTTTTCTTCTTGTTAAACTGGGTTGCTAAGTCAAACCAGACCATAAAGCCAAGACCACCTGTGATAATCAAGCCAGCAATGACCAGATTGATCAAGGGATCCGTCTGAAAAGCCACTAAACTGCTACTGCCGAAATTATCAAAACCAGCATTACAAAAGGCTGAAATGGCTAAAAAGATAGAGGTAAAAATGCCTCGTCCCCAGCCAAACTCAGGAATAAAACGAAAACTTAGTAGGAAGGCACCCAAGCCCTCCACCAGAAAAGTTGTCAAAAAGATAGACCGCATAAAGGCCTTCAGCGACCGAGTCTCCCCGTAACTAAAGCTTTCCTGAATAGTTTCACGACTGCGAAGACTGAGCTTTTGCTTCCCCTGAATATAAAAGACCCCGATAAAAGTCATGAGCCCTAAGCCACCAATCTGTATCAAGAGCATACAAATCAACTGCCCCCAGACATTATAGGTAGTAGCTACCGGTTGCGTAGAAAGGCCGGTTACACAGACCATAGACACCGTCGTAAAAAGATGGTCAAAATAAGTGGCCTGCGAACCACTTGCCTGAACAAAAGGCAAACTCAAAAGAAGAGAGCCTATAAAAATAACTCCAACGAAACTTAAAAAAATCCGACGAGCTGGCGAAAGTCCACCCAAGGCTCTCTCAATTTTTTTCACAAATAATTTGAATAACATACATCCATTGTACCATAAAAAGTAGGAGAGTAGCTATATCTGAAAGGCTATCTCAAGGCAGAGTTCCAAGGCCTTCTCGAAAGCTTCTGAACCCCAGTCACGACTATCGTACTGGTCCAAGTCTGCTAAGGAATCAGCTGTAAACAACAACTCTCCCCAGAGAACCCCACGCAGTTGGGCTACTGCCGCAAGCGCAGAACACTCCATCTCCACAACAGCACAGCCTTCTTCCTTGCGATAAGCCACCTTTTCAGCCGTTTCTCGGTAAAAACCGTCTGTCGTCCAGGTCATGACTTCTTCATAGGGAATCCCTCTGGCTTCCAACACTCCCTCAATAGCAGTAATAGGCTCTGGCTGAATTTCCATATAACGAGAAGGTGCCACATAGTGGTAACTAGCTCCTTCATCTCGCAGAGCGCGAACAGGGACTAGAAAGGCATTTTCTTCTATATCAGCCAGTACACCACAGGTTCCAGTGGAAATAATCTGCTCCACACCATATCCAATCAACCAATCCATAAACTGGGCTGCTGGAGCTGAACCAACAGGAGCCTGAGCCAGACAAATCTCCTCGCCCTTGTAGCTCATGACGTAGACTGGATAGGTCTTGGTGGCAGAAACGAATTCACCGACACAGTCCGCCCCTACTTCCCTCGCATAGCAGTCAATCTCCTCACCTAAAAATGCATAGACACACTTCTTGGACAAGTGCAAATCCAGCCCCTCGTGATTAGGCATGATAACCGCCTGAGGATTGTCATCAAACTCTAAAACAGGAATCGCATGTTTCTGAATCATAACCCACCTCCTCTGATTTTGTACTATTGTATCAAAAGCTGACCGAGTGTCAAGGAGGAAGCTGAGGAACTGAGTAGAAAAAATCTCAGTATTCTTGGAATTCTCGACACTAAGTGATTTTATAAATCATAAGGAAATAGAGTAAACATTACAAACGTAGCCCCTCTGTAATTAATCTTCAGAGGGGACGTTATATATTAGTAGTTGTTGCTGATAACTGTTACCTTGAAAGAAAAGTATTTATATCGCACTCTATCTGGAAGTTGTTATCAAATTTTTAAAAGATTAACTTCCAAGATGATCATTCACTATAAAGAGCTTCTAACTCCCTCTTTAAATATTCAGCTAGATGTTGATGAGCAAAGATGTCAGCATTCTGTTCCGCTGTAGGATTATAGTTTGTATTGGTATTTACATCATACACATAAATATCTCCGCTTTCTGATTGAACCCATTCTATAGCTGCCACATCAATATGAGCATTTTTAAGGAAGGCTTCATAAGCTTCTTTTTGAGATTCTGGTAGAGGTTCTGTAATTTGGAATTTTTCAGAAGTTTCCAGTTGTTCTGGTCTCTTACCGATTTGACAACCATCTGCTGGACAAAGTTGGAAACCATCTGAAGAATCAATTGAAACAGTATAAAGGAACTTCTGATTGATAAACTCTGAACGACGGATACGACCATCACTTGGTTTAATATAAGCTTGCAACAAGGTAATACCATCTACTGAAGGTTCAAAAGCAGAACTATTAACATAAGCTTCTAGTTCTTCTTCATTTTGGAAAAGTTGCACTCCTAATCCCTTTCCTGCTCTATTATGCTTGGTAATCAAAGGATAGATATTCAATTTTCTTGCTGCTTCAATGATATTTTCTGGGCCCAAAACAGCAACTGTTGCTGGAGTCTCGATACCAGATTCATTTAATTTCAAATATTGTTTCACCTTACTGATTTCTAGATTGATGGCTCCCGTTCCATTAACTACTTTACGTCCATGAGCCTCTAGCCACGTAAGCACCTGCTCCGTAAACTCTGGTGCATAGCGATGCCCTCTCGTATGAGAAGATGCGGACATCCTATTATAAAAAATTCCTTTTGGAGGTGGGCTTTGAAGATCTAATATCCCACTCGATAAATCCCATAATTCATAAGGTACTTGTATTTTTTCTAACCATTTTACTAAATGCTGTGTCCATTCAATATTTTCATGAATCACATAAACTTTTGCGTTACTCATAAGTCCTATCTCCTTTAAGAAAAATTAACTGACAATTGATGTTGCTTGTCTTCCTCTAAACTATAACCTTCTGTTTTTTCAATGACACTGACTGTTAAGATTTGACCCAAAACATTGATCATTGTACGGCCAGCATTCACAAAGAAATCAACTGCAAAAATCAAGGCTACTCCTTCTACTGGCAATCCAAGCTGGGGTGCTGCTGCCAACAAAACTACGATAGCTCCTGATGGAACAGTCGCTGCAGTTTTCCCAATTAAGGTCAAAAGTAAAACTGTAAATAAGAGACTTGATAATGAAAATTGGATACCGTAGGCATGTGCGATAAAAATAGTGGCTACTGAAAAATAGACAGCTGCTCCTTCTAGATTAAAGGTATATCCTAAAGGAACAACCAAATCAATCGTATTCTCATCATGTCCCTGTTTTTTTAAATCCTTTAATAGGGACGGTAACACAACACTCGAACTACCTGAAATAAATGCTAGAGTCAAGAGGCTCCAATTTTCACGAAAAGCAGTCAAATATGGAACTTTAAAGATAGAGGCAATCAGAGGGAAAACAACTAAAATGAGAACTCCATAAGCCAAATAAGTTCCGATAACAAATTGACCAAGTCCAACTAACTTATCAATCCCTGTACTAGCGACATCTTTTGCAATAAATCCAAAGATTCCGACAGGAGATAATTTTACAATAACAGTTACAATTTTATAAATAGCTTCAATCCAGATCTGGAAACCTTCAAGAATTTTTTGGGTTTTATCATTCTTCAAGCTACCAATTCCATAACCAAGAAATATAGCAAAAACAATAATTGGAAGAAGAGAGCCTTCTGAAATTGACTTCACAATATTTGATGGAATAAAACCAAGTAAAAACTCACTCAATTGGACATTATTAGCTATCCCGTCGATATTAGCTCCAGTTTGACCAATATTCACACCTTGACCAAATCCCAAATAGTAACTAGAGAATACAAATAACAAAGTGATTGTAGTTGTAACAGCGAAAAAGTAGAGTAAGGTCTTCGTTAAAATTTTACCAAACGATTTTTTTCCAATGACACTAGCCACTGCAACTACTATAATTGGGAATATTAGTGGAATAATGACCATGTTCACCAATTTAATAAATGCTTGTCCTAAAAATTGATAAAAACCTGCAAATTGTGGCCAGATTACTGCAAAAATAACACCTAAAATCAAAGCTAGCAATAATTGCAAACCGAGTGAAAGTTTTGACCATAAATTAACTAATTTCATAAAATAACCCCTTTGCTTTTATTTGCTAATTATTCTACTACGAATCTTCTAGCTTGACTAATATATATTTTCTATTGTGACCATAAAAAAGATTTATAACAATATCTCAAAGTGTCGTCATATCTATTTCGCTATCCATTATGAATTTTTGTAAATCTAAAAAAACTCTCTCCTACACTGGTACTTCCTGCATCAAAAAAGCATCCCAGTTACGAGATGCTTTGTAATTGCTTAATGAAGCAGACTTTCTAAGAGATAGAGTAGGTAAATGTGGGCTGGGTAAAAGATGATGAAACCTACAAAAAAGAAACAATATCCGCTGTTCCTTTTTACTTCTATTTAACAGGTATCTCCTTAATCACGCACGCAGGATTGCCAGCTAGGACAACATTATCACCAAAAGATTTGGTAATTACTGCCCAGTATCACTCCAGGAAGGATAATGACACCACCTCCAGCCCAGAAATTGTCACCGATGGTAATGGGCTTTCCGTATTCCACACCTGAATTACGTTCCTGCGGATCTAGTGGGTGGAGTGGGGTTAAAAACTGACAGTTGGGGCCAATCATGGCATTGTCTCCGATGCGAATCGGGCAAACATCCAGCATGGTCAAGTTCCAATTAGAATAAAAATTTTCTCCTAGATGGATATTGACCCCATAATCGACCACCAGGCGTGGATTGACATAGAGATTTTCCCCAGTTGAACCAAACCAAGTCTTGATAATCTCCGCCCCTTTCGAGGGGTCTAGCTCCTGGTTGAAATCTGCCTGCTTCTGACGTGCTGTCTGAGCCAAGGTCCGCAACTCGGGATCAAACGGATGATAGGGTTCCCCTGCAATCATTTTCTGGTATTCACTGGTCATTGTATTCTTCTCCTTATTTCCTACTATCATATCAAATTTTCTACATATCCGACTAGGATAAGGGCTACTTTCTACAATTTATTCTCTGATTTTTATCACATCTTGCCTATCTTGCTAAACGAATACGGGTCACAATTCCGTCTGGATCTGTAACTTCCAGCTGGCTAGATGTCAGCCACTTGATTGGTGCATCAACTTCCTGTGCTCGCTCGGCAATCGTTAACAATTCTTCCTTACTCGCGACTTCAATGACATAGTAGGCTAAGCCTAGCAAACCTTGCTTACGCGGAGCTAGGCCTTTTCCTCCCCATTCGTTGACTGCTAAATGATGATGATAGTCCCCAGCCGCAATCCAACTAGCGCTAGGCACACTGAATTTATCCTCTAGCCCTAACACTTTTTGATAAAACTGACTGGACTTTCGACTATCCTTGACGGAAAGATGGATATGCCCCATTCTCGTGCCTTCTGCTAGGATAAAGGGCTCTACTCTTTCCCCCAACTCATAGATATCCTGCGGCCGCAAGGGCCTCAGTGACCCCTATAATACGACCGTCTTCTCGAATATCCCATGTGGAAACTGGCTTATCTCGATAGAGTTCAATGCCATTTCCCTCCAAATCTTCCAAGTAAAGAGCCTCACTATAACCGTGATCTGCACCGCCGACAAGAGGAATCTGTAAATCTGTCAGGTGTTTCAAGACATCCACCAAAGCCTTTCGTGACGGCAAGAGAATAGCCAGATGGTAAAGACCATAATGTTCCCTTACTTCTCCACTCTCTTGTGCTTGAATCAAGTGTACCAAGGCTTTTCCTCCAAGTCCTAGAACGACCTCTGTCTCAGTTTGAGATAAGATTTCTAAACCAATAATCTGCTGATAAAAGGCTGTTTGACTTGCTAAATCCTTTACATTTAAAACTGCCTCTGCCAAATAAATGTGGCTCTTGTATTCATAGGTCATAAATAGTCCTCTTTTCTGTTGTAATATTTTTTGTTACAACTATTATATCATTCCCATCAAGAAAGTCAAGTTAGACAACTTATAGATCATGATTCTGTAATCTTGTCTATATGGGATTAGAACGAGAAAATCTACAGAGAATTGACAATAAAACCACCGAAAATTTTTAACCAATACTATGATAACTCTCATCTCAATCCCAAAAAGAAAAGGAGCGGATATGATATCCTACTCCTTATTCTTATCAGAAAATCTAATTAGAATTAGTCTTCTTTTTTCTTGCGAGCAACAAGTCCAAATCCACTCAAGACACCTAAAAGTCCAAGTGCTGCTAAGCTAGAGTCGGCTTCTGTACCTGTGTTAGGCAATTCTTTTTGAACTTCAACATTTTTAGGTGTTGATGGTTGAGAAGCTGGTTGGTTTGGAGTTGATGGTTCAACATGCTTAGGTATGACTGTTACTGGGACTTCTACCTCTACGATTTCTCCTGATGGTAGTTTCACTTTTACTTTAACACTTGGTTTTTGTCCTGCCGTATCAGTTGCTGGGATTTCTCCAACTTCTACGATTTCGGCACCTTTTGGTAACTCAACATGTTTCTTAACATCATCTTTGCCAATTGGAGTTCCAACCTCTACTACGATTGGGGTAGTTTTAACTGTTTCTCTTGGAGCTGGAGTCGCTTTTGGAGTAACAGTTACTGGAACTTCTACTACAATAACTTTTCCATTTGGTAATTCCACAGTTACTTTGACTGGATCTTTCTTACCTGGTGTTGTCAAGTCTGGAATGTTTTCAACATTTGTGACCTTGCCACCTTCTGGAATCTTAATTCCTTTTGTGTAATCCTCTGGCGTTAATGGGGTAGATGTGACTGGTGTCTCAATCTCTTTAACAGGTGTTACATTAACTGGGACTTCTACTGTAATCACTTTTCCATTTGGTAATTCAACCGTGACTTTAACTGGATCTTTCTTACCTGGTGTTGTCAAGTCTGGAATATTTTCAACATTCGTTACCTTGCCACCTTCTGGAATCTTGATGCCTTTTGTGTAATCCTCTGGTGTTAATG